>NZ_BAABFL010000112.1:0-97014 GCF_039540975.1 Kistimonas scapharcae | reverse complement strand
TTTGCCTGAAGAGCACAGGGGACGCTCTCTTCATTCAATTTAGCCTTACTTCTTCAGATCGTTAAGCGGGAGTTAAGGGAATAAATGTCCATGGAGTCCTGGATGCCTCATATCAGTTCAAGGCCTGAAACGATTCGCTTCTCTCTGACAAAAATCTCATTGCTGTTATTGCTGGGTTTATTAGGCGGTTGCAGCAGTATGGTTTTTAATGTTGCAACAGAATATACCCAGACCTACGCCGAAGACGTTGCGATGCCGTATGTCATGACCATCAGTGACCCGGCTATGGGATGTGCGATGGGCGATGCCATGACTCCGGCCTTGATGTCCATGGGAACGTTTAACCGAGGCGCCAGTAAATTGGGGGTGATGTCGTATATGTCATCCGCTCTGTGCGCTGAAAGCCAGGCGCGGGAACAGGAGTTGCGTTATCAACGAGCCCTGTTGCGCGATGATAGGATTGAGGCTCAGGATGCCCGTATTATGGTGAAACGTGCCTGGGCCGTCGCCGCTGATCGTCAATATCAAGCCTGGCACCATCTGAGTCAATATTATGGTGAGCCAGGCGCGGGATGTCCGGGACTGGAATCTTCGCAGGATGAGCTGGTCTGGTTGCTTGGGTTAATTGGTGGCTTACAGGCGGTTAATAGTGATATCCGGTCAACAGAAGGTCGCATTCCACGGAGTATCGCTGCTCGTGTTGAACGCAGTGCACAGTGTCTCGATAGCCAGGCATGGTGGGGGGTGCCAAAAGCCATTCGTGCGACGCTATGGGTGATGATTCCCGGTGTTGTACCGGAAGGCGAAGACCCGTGGCGCCGCCTGCAGGAGGCCAGTGATGTCGGTGCCGATAGCGGCGTAAGGCTGGCAAATATATTTCATGCGATGGCGGCCGTCAGTGTGGGTGATGAAGCACTGGTACGCCAACTGATTCGCGATCATGCGCAGGCCGAAAAACGACGTTTACCTGATCCTGATTATCAATTGCTTGATGCCATGGCCCATGAGCAGATGTTGGGTATTTCTGATGCATTATGGACGGCAGCAACCGGTAAGAGAACTCCGACAGGCGCATTTGGTCGCTTCTGGGATGACAAGCAGGATACGGTCGAAACCATTGACATCAACGATCTGCTTTAAATTTGTTTGATCTGTCGTGCAGCTGATAAAAAGAAGAATAATGTAAAGGATAGTTTTCATGTCCCATCATATCCGTCGGCCACTGTTGTCACTGTTCGCCGCATGCGTGTTGACTGGCTCGGTCTCTGTTCAGGCCGCTTTAACCAAGAATACCTTCTGTATTTTTGACCCTGTCGGAAATAATGGCGATGTGCTTGCGCTGATGAAGGATTACAAGACGGAAGCCTTGTCCTGGGGGGTTGACCTTGAATTGAAAACCTTTATGGATGAAAGCGTCATCGTTGATGAGCTGAAAGCGGGGCAGTGTGATGCTGCTGCGTTTACCGGTATCAAGACGCGCGCCTTCAATCGCTTTACCTCAACGGTAGAAGCCGTGGGGGCTTTGCCTGACTATACGACACTGAGAACAACCCTTCAGACACTGATGAGCCCGAAGGCGGCGAAATTGATGCATAATGGCCCTTACGAAGTGGCGGGTATTATGCCAGCCGGCGCGATTTATGCGTTTGTCAGGGATCGGGACTGGGACAGCCTCAACAAAATCCAGGGAAAGAAGATCATCGTCATGGAAGGGGATGAAGTTTCTCAACAGCTGGTGCGGCAGGTCGGTGGGACGCCGGTCAGTGGTAATACAACGAACTTTGCCGGTAAGTTCAACAACGGTAGTGTCGATGTCACTTTTGCACCGGCTGTCGCTTATGAACCGCTGGAGATGTACAAGGGACTGGAGCCTGGTGGTGGCGTGGTTGACCATATTTTTATCCAGCTGACCTTCCAGATGGTGATCCGTCATGACCGCTTCCCTGAAGACTTTGGTCAGAAATCCCGGCAAATGGCGCTGACTAGCTTTGATCGCGCATTCGCTTTCATCGGCAAAGCTACTGATAAAATTGACGACAAGTACTGGGTAGAACCCAACCCTGCTGAAGTTGACGACTATCGTCAGATTATGCGGGAGGCAAGGCTTGCGCTCCGGGATCAGTCGATTTATGACGGCAGGATGCTGAAACTTATGCGCAAGGTTCGCTGCAAATACGATCCGGTTCAGGCGGAATGTTCAGAAAAGCTTGAGTGATCAACTGACCACTGATCGAACGACACGGAAATAATAACAAGGCGAGACCTCGATGTACGAAAGCGTTAGTCGTAGCCGCACTCTGTCAGACTGGCTCTCCTCCTTGCCCATTGCGCTGGTGTTACTGCTGGTCATTGTGCTGGAAAGCAGTAGCATGCTGCATTCCCGCCTGCTCGCCATCGGCAGTGAGCTTTGGCCTGGTTATCACGAGCTGAGAGTCCCTGCCCAGGCACCCGCATGTCAGCCTGATCTCAATATTGATCATGAACTGGCTGAGTTACTGGCGAATCAGCAGGCGGATATTGATGATGAGCTGTCCCTGTTTGATGAAGAACCGGCTGACCCTGTCGTTCTCAGGGCTTCGCTGGAACGGTCTCTGGCGGAATGTCAGCGTCGTCATGCAGAGTATGCTTCTCGCGAGAGTCAAGTTACCGATGGGCTTCAGTATTATGCAACCTTTGAAGAAGGGGTTGCAGCCATCGGTGACTTGGGGCTGAATGCCACCCGTTACATCCTGATGACCTTGCTGCTGGTGGCTGCAGCATCCGCCAACCTGTTGCGCGACCATATTGCCCTGCGGGGGATTCGTACCGTACGGGATTTGCAGGTCTCCAGCCTGGCCCAGATGGCAGGGAATGCATTGTTGCTGGCTTCTGCGCTGGCTTACCGGTCTATGCAGGATGCGTCAGGCATTGTGCCTGACTTTCAGCAATACTGGATTCAGTGGGGCTGGATCATCGGCTTTACTGTGTTGACCCTTATCAGCCTGTTGCAATGCTTACGACGGCCGTCAGGTTTGGTGCCGGGAGGCTCGATGGGGCATGCCCTGTTGTGTATTCCCTTATACAGTTGGATGGCGCTGATTTCTGGTGTTTTCTTCATTCTGATCGGTCATCTGTCAGCAATGACGATTTATCTGGGCAAGATGCTCGATTTGTCCGGTCTGTTTATCAATGTCGGACTGTATGTCTGGATTGGCATGCTGCTCAAGCAGACCCGGATGGCCAGTCTCGTATTTGATCTCTTCCGTCCCTGGCGACTGCCCCCTGAAATGCTGGCCTTCCTTGCCATTATGATATCTGCGTTGCCGACGGCTTACACCGGCGCCAGCGGTATTTATGTGATTGCGGTAGGTGCAGTGATTTATCAGGAGTTACGACGTGCCGGTGCCCAACGTCAGCTTGCGCTGGCGACAACCGCGATGTCTGGCAGCATGGGGGTGATTCTTAACCCCTGTCTGCTGATTGTCATCATCGCGGCTCTGAACAAGGAAGTGACAACGCGAGAGTTATACGGCTGGGGTTTATGGTTGTTCCTGTTGTCTGCATCGTTATTTCTGGTGGTTTCAATGGTATCCCGTCGTGCATCGCTGGTTGTTTCGCCGGTAGCCAATGCATGGCCGGAAACAGTGAACACCCTAAAAAAACTGGTGCCTTATGCATTGGTGATTACGGTGATGGTGCTTTGGTATCGCTGGGGACTGAATACTGCACTGGATGAGTTCAGTGCCCCCGTGATATTGCCTGCGGTCATGCTGGCGGTTGTGATTCTTGATCAATGGCTGCGCCGTCGGGAAAGGCCGGAGCAGGAAGGTCATATCGTCAAGGATACCGAGCTCGCGGTCCGCCATGCGACCGGTGAGGCATCGACGCATATCGGGGCCTTGCTGATGTTGATGGCTTTGTCCATCTGCCTCGGGGGCGTCTTTGACCGTGGGGGTGCGGTGTCCATGCTGCCGGAGGATCTGTCGTCTGTTTGGCTGACTATGGCATTGCTGGTGGTGATACTGATGCTGATCGGGATGATTATGGATCCCTATGGTGCTGTGATTCTTGTGACCATTACACTGACTGATTTTGCCTTTAATAATGGCATTGATCCGCTGCATTTCTGGATGGTGACCCTGATTGCCTTTGAGTTGGGGTATCTCAGCCCGCCGGTTGCGCTGAATCATTTATTGACCCGCCAGGTAGTGGGAGATGATGAGGTTGATCGCGGGGCCGTGTCGGGATCCTTCTGGCAGCGCTATGAGCGCTTTGCTCTGCCATTGCTGGTGATGGCTGTCACGCTGCTGCTGACCGCGTTTGTCCCGTTACTGTTTTATGCCTGACCTACAAAAGGGTACTGATTCTTTGTGATCAGAACCCTTTTTCCCTTTACGGCAGCGTTATGCTCTCTTATTCTTAATCAAACGCTTGTTTGAAAAAAATAAAAGGGCGTTATGACGTTGCCAATTCACTTTGCCCATGCCAATGGCTTTCCTGCACCCGTTTACAGAAAGCTTTTTTCAGCCCTTGAGCAACAGGGTTTTTCCGTCGGCTGGCTGGAAAAGCATGGACATGATCCACTGTTTCCGGTGACGGACAGCTGGCCTCATCTGGTTGATGAGCTACTGGAAGCGATACGTTGCCAGCATAAGGAGCCTGTGCTGGCCGTCGGGCACTCGCTCGGTGGCGTTCTGAGCCTGTTTGCCTCATGGCAGGCGCCTGAGCTTTTTCGAGGGGTCATCATGCTGGATGCACCTTTATTGACTCCCCTGGAGGGCGGTCTGGTGCGTCTGATTAAACGCCTTGGTGCTGTCGACAGAATTACACCGGCAGGACGAACCCTCGGTCGCCGTAGCGTCTGGTGCAGTCGGAAAGAGGCCATTGAGTACTTTCAGAAAAAGCCCCTGTTTCGGCATTTTGACCCAGAGTGCCTAGCGGATTATGTGGATCATGGGATGGAGCATGGAGAGGCTGAGGTTCGCCTTGGTTTCGATCCAGATATTGAGATCAGCATTTATCGCAGTATTCCTGATCGTTGGCCTCGTGCAGTAAAATCGTTTCCGGTGCCAACTGTCGTGGTTTACGGTGATCGCAGCGATGTGGTGATGCCGCATATGATTATGGCGATGCGTCTTCGACGTCATGTTCGTGTCCAGAAAGTGCCCGGAGGCCATATGTTTCCCCTTGAACAGCCTGAGCAGACGGCGCAATTGATTACCCGTTTAGCTGAATCCATGGGAGTGTCCAAACCCTCGTGAAAGAATTCAACATAACCACGCCGGATATGACCTTTGCGGCCTGCCAGTGGGGGCGTGATGATGCCCCAGCCATTCTTGCCTTGCATGGCTGGCTCGACAATGCAGCTACGTTCAGCCGTCTTGCGCCTTTGCTTGATGGATACCGGATTATTGCGATTGATCAGGCGGGTCATGGTTTATCGGATCATCGCAGCCACGATGCCAGTTATGCGATCTGGGATTATGCCGGCGATCTTATTGAAATTGCGGATGCGCTGGGATTAGAGTGTTTTTCATTATTGGGGCATTCCATGGGGGCTATTGTCAGCGTGCTGACGGCGGGGGCTTTTCCGGAGCGTGTTGAGCGCTTGATGCTGATAGATGGTATCTGGCCTATGCCGACCGAGGTAGATCAGGCGCCTGAGCAGCTGGCCAAGGCGATTAAGCACCGTATTCGTCTACGTAGCCGCAATAAATCTGTGTTTGTCTCCCAGGAAGAAGCCGTTGCTGCGCGCTTGAGAGGTTTTGGGACGATCAGCGAAGCAGCCGCTCGAATATTAGTGGAGCGTGGTATTGAGTCCTGTGTCGGCGGATGGACATGGCGTACGGACGCCCGTTTGACACTGCCCTCAGCTCTGCGGCTGACACATGCACATGCGCAAGCTTTCACGAATCGCTTGTCCATGCCAGCACTGTTAATTGCTGCTCAAAGAGGTGTTGTGATTGAAGGTGTTAAAGCCCATCAGGGCGAACTGGAGCATATTACCATCAAGACATTGCCTGGAGGGCACCATCTTCATCTTGAAGACCAGGCAGAGGCAGTGTCGGAGGCGATAGCTGATTTTCTGTCCAGTGTGTAAATCTGGACCGGGAGTCACCTGGCAGGTTGATTCCCGGTTTGATCTTTTAAGAGCAGTCAATTGGCTCAGGCTGTTGAAGTTGCCTTGATCTTCTTGAGTGCAAGGCGGATGTCCAGTTCCAAATCTTCCGGAGCCGTCGTTGGGCTATAACGAATGACTTTGGACTGATCGGGATAAATCAGGAATTTGGTGAAATTCCATTTGATTGCTTCAGATCCTAATACGCCTGGTGCGGCACTTTTGAGTTCTTTGAACAGTGGATGGGCATTCTCTCCATTGACATCCACCTTGGAAAACATGGGGAAACTGACACCGTAGTTCTTTTCACAGAAGCTGGCAATTTCATCGTTATTACCGGGTTCCTGATGGCCAAACTGGTTGCAGGGGAAGCCAATAATAACCAGTCCCTGGTCCTGATATTTCTGATAAAGTGCTTCCAACCCTTGATATTGTGTCGTGAAACCACACTTACTTGCAGTGTTGACGACCAGAATGACATGGTTGCTGTAAGCTGACAGGAGTTGAGACTTACCATTCAGGAGTGGTATTTCGTAGCGAAGAAAATCCATGTGGATCCTTGATTTTTTTGTTTCTGATAGGGGTATTGTACGCAGTTTTACGCGCCAATGAGGATGCTTTTGCGTGCTTTTCAGTATGTTGACAATGATCAGCGAACCTGAATTGACGAATAGGTCTCTTCAGCAGACTGGTTTCCGACCATTTCATCATACGCGCTGTGTTGTATCAGATTGATGGGCCGCTTTATCTTGCCCAGATAATCAGTGGCCTCACTGATACTGTGAAATATGATGGGAGAGGTTGAGTCTTGTTCTGTCAGAAAATACTGGTGTTCACCTTTCATAATCTGGCATAGATAAATATCGCCTTCATTGGTCACCAGGTTGACTGCTGCGCCCGGATTTTCACGTATAAGCAGTTTTAACTCTTTGATTATCATAGTAAATCTCCAAGCTGTTAGGCGTTTTTATCCTGTGTATGACTTATATCCACATTGTTGTAGTGAGCATGTCTAAATATTAGGCAGTATATATAAAATGTACAATAAAAAGCTTTTTATATGTGTACATGTGAGCATCGTTCCGGATTGTCCATTGTTGAAAGCATCGCCAATAGCATCACGCCATAATCAAGCTAATACTTAAGCTATTGGCTGCGTATTGAAACGGCATGGCTTTTACTCAAATCCCATGCAAACGACAGGGAGTGTCGATGTTTTCCTTCATAGATGGTCGCAAGATTCTGGAACCTATTCTGTTCGGTGTCCTTATGGTTGTTATGGTACTCACGGTACAGGGCTACTTTGCCCAGCGGAGTATGCCAAAGGAACAGGCGCCTGCCGTTTCTGGACGCCTGATTGATGGTGGCTATGTCGATTTACTATCGATCAGCCACAAACAGCCCGTCTTGCTGTATTTCTGGGCCAACTGGTGTATGGAGTGTCGTGCGATCAATTCTGCGGTACAGAAGGTTGCGAATGACTATGAGGTCGTCTCAGTGACCATGAGCTCCGGGAACAAGGAGTGGCTTAAGCAGTATATGCAAGCCCGGGAGCTTGATTTTCCCGTTCTCAATGATACGACGGGCGTCATCAGTCGGGAGTGGGGCGTGACGACGGTCCCCTCATTCGTGGTGGTCATGGATGGCAGGGTGCGATTCATCACAACCGGCTATACCACCAGTGCAGGTCTTCGTACAAGACTTTGGATTGTGGGATCGTTGTTGCCCTTTGTTGAGCGTGTTAGAGCGTGGTTTTGAAAGTGAAATACAGGATGGGTTATTTATTGAAGTAGGACGAAGGTTTTGGCGGGCTGATTTGGTGAGCAACTGATAAACTGCAATTCTCATTCAACCTGCACCGGGTAGTTGACGACAATGCAAAGGATCCTGTTTTCTCTCTGTCTGCTTTCTCTCTGGGGCAGTGCATATTCCTCCAGTATACCAGGTTCGACTGATTTACCGGGCATTGATCGATATCCTAACGCGGACATTGTTCGTTATGGCGAAGGGGAAAAGGTCAATTACCCGCTGGTGGCCAGTACCATAAAGAAAGTGAATGGTGTTGTGCGTGCGGATGAAGAGCGGCGGCTTGATGGTGCGTGGCGCAGAGTCATCTATCAGATGCCGGACGGGCATGGCAGCGATGCCGGTTTTCGCTATTTTTCTGATCGGCTGGATAAACTCGGCGTGAAAACCCTTTACCAGTGTGATGGTCGTCATTGTGGTCCCAGTAATCTTTGGGCCAATAAAGTTTTCGAGGAAGCAAACTTGTACGGTTTGGATAAGGATCAGTTTTACTTGCTTGGCGCGCGTACTGTTGAAAATCAGACTGAATATTATGTGTTGTATACGGTTCGGCGTGGCAACAAGCGCGTTTATGCTATGGTCGATCAGTTGGTTGTTGAGGGCGCACTTCCCACAGTTCCCGGTTCTGAGAATGGTTTGAAAGCGTCTGGTATGGCGCAATACTGGGATGCTGTTGTGCAGCCAGGGGCTGGAACGATTGTACAGCAGGATTTCGACAAAATACTGGCGCAAATTCAGAATGACAGTACGACACAAGTGGTATTGGCGGGTTCTGTCCCGTTTGTGCCTGAACTCAAGCCGGATCAGCAAATTGAACGCTCCAGACAATATGCCCAGGCACTGAAAGAGCGCTTAATCGAAGAAAATGTGGCTGAATCGCGACTCTCTGTTATTGGCACAGGGCCTTTGTTACAGGAAAAGGTGGATGATGCAATGCCTTTCGTTCGTATCATGGTTATCGAATCGCATTAAAAGGCGTCTATGAACAGCTTTCATGGTCTGATATTTCCCTGACATCACCTAGGCTTATAAGGGACAGGGAGAAAAATCATGGCCAAAACGGTATCACTGGTTCTTGGCAGTGGCGGTGCCAGGGGCTACGCCCACATCGGGGTGATTGATGAGCTCCTAGCCAGAGGCTATCAGATTTCAGCTATTGCTGGGTGCTCCATGGGGGCGCTGGTGGGCGGTCTCTATGCAGCCGGCAGACTAGAAGCCTACAGAGAGTGGGTGATGGAGTTGAAATACCTGGATGTGATTCGGTTGCTGGATCTATCCTTTCGCTCTCCCGGTGTGTTCAGGGGAGGTCGAGTCCTTGAAGCGATGAGCAGCATGGTTGGTGACTGTCTGATAGAAGATTTGCCCATTCCGTATACTGCCGTTGCAACCGATCTGAATGCCCGCAAGGAAATCTGGTTCCAGGAAGGCGATCTCCTGCAGGCGATCAGGGCGTCCATTGCCATTCCCAGTCTGTTTACACCTGTTGAATACAACGGCCGACTTCTGGTTGATGGCGGGGTTCTGAATCCTATCCCAATTGCGCCAACCGTCTCAGCACATACTGATCTGATCATTGCCGTCGATCTTAATGCGGATATTGCTCCCTTGCAGATTGCCTGTGACCCTGTGCCTGCAGCCAAGGAGCAACGCATAGTCGAGCGCTGGTTCAGAAAGCTCAGAAAAAGTGGCTCAGACGATAACGCCGATGAATCCGTGCAGCGAACCGTTGAACTGGCGTCAGGCAAAACCGGCATGCTGGATATCGTGAACCAGTCCCTGGAAATCATGCAGGAAGTCTTGACCCGCCACCAGATGGCGGCTTATTCCGCAGATATTCTGATTCCGGTATCTGCCCGGCAGTGTCGTTTTTATGAGTTCCACCGGGCTGAAGACTTGATTCAGGTCGGGCGTTTACAGGCGGCTTCGTTACTGGATCAGCATCCGCAGTTCGCTGTTACGCCGGAAGAAGATGAAGAAAGTACTTCAGACCAAGGTGATGTGGCGCCGGACTCCAGCCAGACAAAGGAATAAGTGCTGCTTGCCAGCGCAGTATTCAACGCCGTGTTTTCAGTAAGACATAAACCGCCCCACGACCGCCATCCCTGGGCAGGCAGGAGCAAAAAGCCTGAACCGCATTGATTTGTCTTAACCACTGGTTCACATAACTCTTCATTGTATCCTGCTGCCCGAAGCTACGATGGGACTTGCCATGAATGACTCGTACACAGCTGTAGTGCTGATCCTGGCAGAAGGCCAGAAAACGGGTCAGCAGGTTACGGGCCTCTTCGATGGTGCAGCCATGCAGATCCAGGTTGTAGTCGACAGGGAAATGCCCCTGTTTTAATTGCTTGAAGCGGCTATTCTGTAGGCCAGCTTTCAGGTATTCAATGGGTTGCTCGGGTTCGATCGGCTCAATGTGGGTATCCGAAAGGCCATCGGCGGGCGGCGTATAATCCGTTGCAGCCGATCGTCGGCGCAGTGCCTTGGTGAATTCCGGAATCGTATCCGACTTACCTGAAGTCTGGGCCTGATGTTGACGCAGCGGCTTTACCCCAGCCATTTCCTGCTGAAACAGCCGATTTTCGTCGTCGGTGCTGGCGTTGTGATTGGCGTCGTCGCCCATTGCTGGTTCCATTGGCTATTGGGAGTGACACAGTTCAGGCTATCACGTCGTTTGAAACGACACTGGCTAAATAGTTCAGAAACCGGCTCTTTCCCGGGCAGAGTGGGATATAATCGCGCATTCTAAACTGAACCGTTGTAGGAGTCATGGTGTCAGATTTGCTCAATGATACGTCCGGCCTGCTAACCATTCGTGACTGGTTGCGATGGACATACAGTCGTTTCAATGAAGATCCGTCATTATTTTACGGCCACGGTACGGATAACAGCTGGGATGAAGCACGGCACCTGGTTTTGCAGGCGTTAAACCTGCCCTGGGATTATGATCCTGTCTATTTTGATAGCCGTCTGACCGACAGTGAGAGACAGCAACTGACCACCTTGGTGCAGCGTCGCATCAGGGAGCATATTCCGACGGCTTACTTGCTCAATCAAGCCTGGTTCTATGGCATGCCGTTTTATGTGGACGAGCGGGTGTTGGTTCCTCGTTCGCCTATTGCGGAATTGATTGAAAAAGGGTTTGAACCTTGGCTTGGTGGGCAGACCGTTGATCGGGTGCTGGATCTCTGCTGCGGTTCCGGTTGTATTGGTATCGCTTGCTCGCAGGCTTTTCCTGAGGCACAGGTGGATCTGATTGATATCTCTGAGGATGCGCTGGAAGTCGCCCATATCAATGTTGACCGGTTTGAGTTGTGGGATCGTGTCAGAACCATTCAGTCAGATATGTTCCTGTCCCTGAAATCCATGGAAGACCGACCCCGCTACCAGTTGATTGTCAGTAATCCGCCGTATGTGGATGCTGAAGATATGGCAGATTTGCCGGATGAATACCTGCATGAGCCTGCCCTGGGTCTGGAAGCGGGTAATGACGGGCTGGATTTTGCGCGCAATATCCTGACTAACGCGGCAGATTTCCTGGATGACAATGGTCTGCTGGTGGTGGAAGTGGGCAACAGCGAGTGGGCTCTTCAGGATGCCTACCCGGATGTACCGTTTACCTGGGTTGAGTTTGAGCATGGCGGCCACGGTGTCTTTGTGCTGACAGCGCAAGAGTGCCGTCGTTATCGTGACCAATTCGGCGACAGCCACTGAAAACCCGGTATAATGCCGGTATCAACAAGAACCGAGGGTGATGGCTTGAGCCATTACCCTGCAATAAACGGCAGTGGAGTATCATGGCAGGTAATACCATCGGAAAACTGTTCACTGTGACTACGTTCGGTGAGAGCCACGGTCCCGGTCTTGGGTGTATTGTTGACGGCTGCCCGCCGGGCATTCCGCTGGACGAGGGCATGCTGCAACAGGATCTTGATCGTCGAAAGCCCGGCACGTCCCGTTATACCACCCAGCGGCGCGAACCTGATGCTGTGCGTATCCTGTCCGGCGTGTTTGATGGAGTGACCACGGGGACACCGATTGGTTTGTTGATTGAAAATACGGATCAGCGTTCCAAAGACTATTCCGAGATCAAGGATCGTTTTCGTCCCGCCCATGCTGATTATGGTTACTGGCACAAGTACGGTATCCGGGATTATCGTGGTGGTGGACGGTCTTCTGCACGGGAAACCGCGATGCGTGTGGCCGCAGGTGCGATTGCGCGGCAGTTTTTGCTGGCGCAGGGGATTACCGTCCGAGGCTATCTTTCACAGATGGGGCCAATCAAGGCAGAGACGTTTGATTGGAATGAGGTGGATCGTAATCCGTTTTTCTGTCCGGATGCGGTCAAGGCGGCGGAGATGGCAGATTATATCAATTCTTTGAGAAAAGAAGGTAATTCCATTGGTGCTCGAATCACCGTCACTGCAACCGGACTGATGCCCGGGCTGGGTGAGCCGGTATTTGATCGTCTGGATGCCGATCTTGCCCACGCGTTAATGAGTATTAATGCTGTCAAAGGCGTCGAAATTGGTGCGGGCTTTGGCTGTGTGGAGCAGAAGGGTACTGAACATCGCGATGAAATGACACCAGAGGGCTTTCTGTCAAACCATGCGGGCGGCATACTGGGCGGAATTACGACGGGCCAGGATATTGTGGCTCATATTGCGCTTAAGCCAACTTCCAGCCTGCTGGTGCCTGGACGCAGCATTGACGTGGAGGGCAACCCTGTCGAAGTGGTCACCAAAGGGCGACATGACCCTTGTGTCGGGGTACGGGCAACACCGATAGCAGAGGCAATGATGTCCATTGTGTTGATGGATCACCTGCTACGGCACCGAGCCCAGAACAGTGATGTGTCTGTGTCGACTCCGGTGATTGCTGGGGCTGTATCTTAATTGCTAGCTTGGTCGTCAGTTTAGTAATGGTTGTAGTTTTTCCTGTACGGGTGTTGGGCATTCTGGCAGGTGGAGCTCTATCAGTTGCCCGGTAGCCCGACGAAGCAGGGCAACAACGGCCTTCTCTCCCGATAGCTGGCACTGGGTTGCAACCTCTTGCCAGCTGTATTTTTGTAGGACTTTCCGTACCAATAGGGTCATTGCTTCAGACGCGATGAGTGCTGGCTTCTTCTGCAGTGCTTTGAGCAGCATTTTTTCTATTGCCAGAACACACCCGTCATAAGTGCGATTGCTGCAGGCAAAAGAAACACTGTCCATCCAATCTTGTTCTGTTAAATGACCACATTCCATCGCTGGCGAGTGAGGTGTTTCACTGAACAGTGCGGCTGCCAGTGGCGCGTCAATATCTCTGAGCGAATCGCTCATTAATAAGGGCAATTGTTGAATAAACCGCTTTCTTGCAAGGGTATGTAAGTTGGATGCAGTTTCAGACAGGGGTAGCATGACCAACGCGGAATGCTCACCGCTGGCTGTATCGCGTGTTGAGCCAAGTCGAAGTGGCGTAAGTCCCGAGGCCTGCCAAAAGTTCAGGAGTTCTGGAGTGGCGCCAAAGCTGCTGGCAATGAAATCCCGATTCTTTTTTTGGCAGTCAGCTATAACTGTTTCCAGAAGTCGCTGACCCAAGCCTTGGCGGCGTAGTGAGGGGTGGATGGCGATTCGCATGATCCGCTCACCTGTTAGCTCGGCGGCTTCCGCAATCCCGGCATGGTTGGCAAGGGATTGGGGGATCAGGTGGCCGCGAAGGCGTCGTTCGCCTAGCCAGATAGCTTGAGCCAGCGCCTTGCTGAACCCGCCTTCCGACACACTCAATACGGTGCCCGCGATATGCGTGCCACGATAGAGTGCGTAAATGGATAGATCGGGATTATCCATCAGCATCTGCAGGTCGCGAGGTGTCGTCTGATAATGGGCAGTAACAAGCAGACCGAACAGTTCATTCAGTAGCGACTCATCCTCGGCCAGCTGGGCTTGCGACAGTTTTACGATGCGATTCTGGCCATTATTGCTGTCAGCTATCATGGCTTCCGAGGCAGGTGAAGCATTCAGTTGCAGTAGCTTGAAAGTGAGCGCTTCAACCGGATCGCTATTTGCCCAGCGAATCGGTGTGCTCAACGTAAGATGACGCCATTTGGGGGTTATCCGGTCGAGGGTCTCCCTGAATCGAATAGCAAATCCCCGGCCGCTACCTTCGTAACCGTGAATAGTGGATGAGAAAACGATGCGTGAATGTTGTTGCAATAACTTGCTCAGCAGGGGCGTTGGAATGGCCGCAGCTTCATCCACCATGACCAGTGCCGCATCATGATGATGCTGGGCCAGGTCGTCTGGTGCTAAAAAATGAAGGGCTATCCCATTGTACAGAATCTGGTTTTTTCTGATGTCAGCATCGGGCAGGAGTCTGGCTGCTTGATCAAACAGCGATTTCACTGCGTCGGGCTGAGGGGCCGTGACCACCAGTGGGCCGGTTCCTTGTCGCAACACCTGCGCTGCGGCAATGCCGAGAGAGGCTGATTTACCGCGCCCCCGGTCTGCGGTGATGACCAGAGGGCGGCGTCGATGTCCGGTGGCAACACGGACTATCGCGTCAACGGCATTTTTCTGGTCATATGTTCGGCAGATGCCGTCATCACAAACATTGTCAGTTGTGATGGTTTCTGAAACATCCAGTGAGGGAAGGGGGAGGCCTTCCTGAACCGTAACGGTGTGTGGGGATGTTTTGATGAGTCTAGCCATTCTGGCTAGAAAATGACCCTGGATGACTTCCGGTGTGCAGCCATAGCTGAGAATGGCGCTGTACTCCGGATCGTTATGCTTGTGCCAATGCGTCAGTGGTGGGCAAAGCAGTACTAGCAAACCGCCTGCGCGAATAATCCCGGAGGCTGCCCCCAGTGCATTGGGGTTAAAACCGCTATGGGCATCAATGACAACAGCATTACCTTCGGTACCCAGCAGTTGTCGGGTCTGGTTGGGTTTAAAATGTGTTGTATTGCTTGGGCTTGTTGAATTACTGATCCAGAGTGGTTCGTCAAAGCGGCTTATGGCTGCCATGCCCTGTTTCAGGCACCACGTGTGACTGCCCGATAAAACCAGTGCCCGTCGTTGTCTTGAGAGACGAGCCTGGTCTATCAGATTGTTAATTAGGGTGTCAAAGCTGTCCGCTAGCGCCACAAAGGGAGTCCTGCATAGGCTGGATGATGAGCGATTGTATCGTCCCGCTCATCAGTTGCGCCAGAAGGAGGGCAGGAACATAACCAAAACGGTTATGACTTCCAGGCGTCCCATCAACATGCCGACACAGAGCAGCCACTTGGCCATGGCGGGCAACGTCGCGAAATTGCCGGCAGGGCCTATTACATCGCCAAAGCCTGGGCCCACATTGGCAATGGCAGTGACTGCGCCACTCAGGCTGGTGACGAAATCCAGGCCCAGCAGGCTGAGGCCGATCGTCAGCAACGCAACCAGCAGGCCAAAGAACGAACTGAAAGCCACCAGGGAACGGAGGATATCGTTGGTGATTTCAATGCCGTTGTAGGACTGGACAAGGAAAGCCCTCGGGTGATTGAGCTGTTTCAGCTGGATATGAAGCAGCTTGAACCCGATCTGGAAACGGAAAATTTTGATACCACCCGCGGTGGAACCCGAACAACCGCCTACGAAGGTCAGGAAGAAGAACAGACTGATGGCGAAGCCTCCCCAGAGGCTGTAGTCCGTCAGCGCATACCCTGTGGTTGTGACAACGGAGGTGGTATTGAACGCAACCAGCGTCAGTGACTCAAACCAGTCATAGCTGGAATTGAGCCAGAGCCACGTACTGAATAACATCCAGATCATGATCAGGAAGCCAATAAACGCCTGCACCTGACTGTCACGAAGCAATGATGCCCGGTCTCCACGCAGAAACCTAACGAAGAGTACGAATGGCAGACTGCCGAGTATCATGAAAAGCGTCGCGTTCCAGTGTACCCATGGGTTGCTGAAATGCCCCATGGAGGCATCGCTGGTGGAGTAACCACCGGTGGATACCGTGGTCATGGCATGGTTGGCAGCGTCAAACAGGTTCATCCCGGACAGCAGGTAACCCACCATGCAGAGAATGGTAATAATGCTGTAAACCAGGACGATGCGTTTGGCGATCGAGCCAGAGCGCGGAAGGGCTTTCTCTGACCAGTCCGAGGATTCGCTCTGGAACAGACGCATACCACCAACTTTCAGAAATGGCAGGATCGCGACCGCCATCACAATAAAGCCAATCCCCCCCAGCCACTGCAGGATAGAGCGCCAGAGCAGGATGCCGCCGTTGACAGTGGCCAGGTGGCTCATCACCGTTGAGCCTGTTGTCGTGATGCCGGACATGGTTTCAAAGAACGCGTCCGTGTAGGACATGTCTTCAACCAGGACAAAGGGCAGGGCTGCAAACGCACTGACCAGAATCCAGCTCACATTGGTTAGCAGGAAAATTTGCCGGGAGACCAGGCTGAAATGCCGTGACCGCATCAGCATGGCCAGCAGACCGCCGCTCAGGAAGGTATAGATGGCAGACTCGAAGAACGCGCCAGCGCCAATGTCACCCATGGACAGGGTGAGCAGGGCCGGGATCAGCATCAGAATGCCCAGTACCATCAGAAAAAGCCCTGCGACGTACAGGACTGGTTTGATGTTCATGGTGCTTATGGCCAGGTCCGTGGAATTTGATTCGCGGATTGTAGCCAGTGGTGTCGCCATGTAATTAAGGGTTTATACCAAGTTTGCCGGAGGGGAGAGCGCGTCGTTTCGAAAGAAAAGGATAGGCTATCGACAGGAAACAGCCGTTAAATTCAGCAAATCTTACTGAGTTCATGGCACAGTCATGTTATAAAGCGCTGTCCCGAAACTCAGTGGAGGAAAGCATGTCAGGTTGTCAGTCAGTCCGAAGCCCCTATTCGGTGGCGGAGGAGATCGCCAACAGTCTGTCCCATGGGCTGGGTATGGTGTTTGGTATTGTCGCCCTGGTATTGCTGGTCAATGAGGCTGTGGCGCTGGATGATGCGGTCAGGGTCACCAGTTTTAGCATCTATGGTGGCAGCATGATCCTGCTGTTCCTGGCATCGACGCTCTATCATGCGATTCCGGCACCGGGCGCGAAGCGATGGCTTAAACTGTTTGACCACTGCGCCATTTATTTGCTGATTGCCGGTACTTACACGCCGTTTTTGCTGGTAACCCTGGAAGGGGCTTTCGGTATCGTATTGATGGCTGTTGTCTGGAGCCTTGCCGGACTGGGGTTGGCTTTCAAGCTGGTCTTTGGGCACCGTTACCGGAAGCTGTCGCTATTGACCTACCTGGGTATGGGATGGTTGTCCATGGTGGCGATTGGGGAACTGGTAGAGCGTCTGCCCGCAGGGGGAATCTGGTTGCTGGCCAGCGGTGGGCTGGTATACAGCCTGGGGGTAATTTTTTACGTCTGGAAGCGGGTGCCGTTTAATCATGCCATCTGGCACCTGTTTGTTCTGGGTGGTTGTGTGTGCCATTTTCTGGCCATCTACGGCTACGTCTTACCGTTGCCTGCCATATAAGGGCGTTGGCAGCATACCGTTCCCTGTTGGCAGGAGCACAAGGGGACAAAACATTGATCAAGGTGAGCATGACAAGCCGCCGTTATACAGGGAATCATGATGCGTCATACTGTTTTTGACACACCGGTTGTTAACTGGCTATTTCGACAGATGTCGAAAATTGGCCTGAAGCTGACGGGCTGGAAAATGGAAGGGGCACTTCCGGATGCGCCCAAGTATGTGGTGATAGCAGCGCCGCATACCAGTAACTGGGATTTTCCCCTGACCATTGCCATGGCCTTTGTATTTCGGATTAAAGTGTTCTGGATGGGGAAAGCGTCGTTGTTTCGTGGGCCGATGGGGCCGGTCATGAAATGGTTGGGGGGAATACCGGTTGATCGTAGTCGTTCGACCAACCTGGTTCAGGCGACCATTGATGCCTTTAATCGCAACAGGGAACTGATTATTGCGATTCCTCCGGAAGGCACTCGCTCCAAGGTGCGGAAGTGGAAGACCGGTTTCTACCACATCGCGAATGGGGCAAAGGTGCCGATTGCATCCGGCTTCCTTGATTTCAAGCGTAAGGTGGGAGGTTTTGGGCCGACCTTTATGCCTACCGGCGATATCGACGCCGACATGGCAGCCATTAAAGCCTTTTATGCCAATATTACCGGCAAGCATCCCTGCGCGTTTGAGCAGTAATCGCTGACCGATTCGACAGCCCTGCCATTCCTGTCAGGGCTGTTCCAACTCTTCCAGCAGCGTCAACATGGCGCGTCCCGCATTCGACAACGTTCTCTCACTGTGATGAATAACCCCCAGTGTTCGGGTAAGGTCAGCCCCTTTTACTGGAAGGCGGACGATGGTTTCATCCAGCATGGTTTCAGGCAGCACACTCCACGCCAATCCGATCGATACCATCATTTTTATGGTTTCCAGATAATTGGTGGACATGGAAATGTCCAGCGCCAAACCGGCCTGATCGAACAGCTCCTTCACAATGTGATGGGTAAATGTCCGGTTGTCAGGAAAAATTGCCTGGAATCGCCCGAGATCTTGCAGCTGAATACGGGGTTGCCGGGTTAACGGGTGTTCGGGGGCAACGACAAAGGCCAGCGGATCTTGCCAGAGCGGACGTGCTATGACAGGGGGCTGGTTGTCCGGGGATAGTGTAATGATGCCCAGCTCTATCTCGCCCTGGTTAAGGGCGGTATAAGCTTGTTCTGAATCAATAAAGCGAATATCGAGCCGGACATCCGGGTAGCGTTTGCTGTAGGTTTTCAATACGGCCGGTAACCGGTGCAGGCCGATGTGATGACTAGTGGCCATTGTCAGGCTGCCAGAGACCTTGCCGGACAGGTTGCCCAGTGCCTTGCGGATGTCGTCAATGGCGTTCAGGATGGCGCGCGCGCGGGTCAGTAATGTTTGACCGGCTTCGGTCAGCGTAATCTGTCGACTGATTCGGTCAAACAGTTTACAGTCGAGCTGCGCTTCCAGTGTGGCAATTCGCTTGCTGACCGCAGGTTGGGTCAGGTGTAATGCCTGGGCGGCAGCGGAAAAGGAACCGCTTTCGGCAACCGCGAGAAATGCTCTGAGGTTTTGGCTGTCCACGGAGGCTTTCCTATTCCTTGTAGTTATTCAAAACATTAAAAATATGAATTTGTTTTATGTGTGACGATACCATACATTGCCAGCATAAGGCATTCAGAGGTGTGACGGGATGGCAAAGGCAATAACAATCATCTGCGTTGATCTTGGCTATTCCACATCTTGACCGGTAATAGAACAAAAATACCCCTGCCTGTTAGTGGTAAGGGTAAGTCTGTGAAGGAGACTGAAACGTGTCCGGCAAAACGCTCTATGACAAGCTTTGGGACAGTCATCTGGTCCGAACCCGGGATGATGGCTCCGCGCTGATTTTTATCGATCGTCAGTTGTTGCATGAAGTCACGTCGCCACAGGCCTTTGAGGGGCTGCGACTGGCAGGTCGTAAGCCCTGGCGGGTGGATGCGAGTGTCGCGACACCAGATCATAATGTACCGACGACCCGTTCTGAGCGGGAAGCCGGTATTGATGGCATCGTGGATCCGGTTTCCCGTATCCAGGTGGCGACACTGGATGAGAACTGCGATGAATTTGGCATCCTTGAGTTTCAGATGCAGGATCGCCGGCAGGGGATTGTTCATGTGGTCGGGCCTGAGCAGGGCCTGACGCTGCCGGGTATGACCCTTGTCTGCGGTGACTCCCATACGGCTACCCACGGTGCCTTTGCTGCGCTGGCACACGGTATCGGCACGTCCGAAGTCGAACATGTGCTGGCTACCCAATGCCTGGTCACCAAGAAAATGAAAAATATGCTGGTTCGTGTGGATGGCGAACTGGGGCCTGGGGTCACCGCCAAAGATGTGATTCTTGCCATCATCGGCGAGATTGGCACGGCGGGCGGTACGGGGTATGCGATCGAATTTGCCGGTTCTGCCATTGAAAGTCTGTCGATGGAAGGGCGGATGACCATCTGCAATATGGCCATTGAGGCCGGTGCACGGGTCGGTCTGGTGGCGGTGGATGACACGACTATCGAATACGTCAAACATCGCCCCTACGCACCGGAAGGCGATCAGTGGAAAGCCGCCGTTGACTGGTGGCGGACACTGGTGTCGGATTCTGATGCTGAGTTTGATCATGTCGTGGTTCTGCGCGGCGAGGCGATTGAACCGCAAGTCTCCTGGGGGACTTCGCCCGAGATGGTGGCGCCGGTCAGCGGTTTTGTACCGGATCCTGATCAAGAGAAAGATGAAGCACGGGCAGAGAGTATTCGCCGTGCACTTGCTTACATGGGGCTTCAGGCTGGTATGAATATCTCGGATATTCGTCCGGATCGGGTCTTCATCGGCTCATGTACCAATTCCCGCATTGAAGATCTGCGTGAAGCGGCCCGTGTCGTTGAGGGGCGCAAGGTAGCGTCATCTGTCAAACAAGCGCTGGTTGTCCCAGGTTCCGGTCTGGTGAAAGAGCAGGCTGAGCAGGAAGGGTTGGACAAAATTTTCATTGAAGCCGGTATGGAGTGGCGTGAGCCGGGTTGTTCTATGTGTCTGGCTATGAATGCAGATAAATTAGGGGCGGGCGAACATTGTGCGTCTACGTCCAATCGTAATTTTGAAGGGCGCCAGGGGTTTGGGGGGCGGACGCATCTTGTCAGTCCGGCCATGGCGGCCGCAGCAGCCGTGACAGGGCGTTTTGTTGATGTCAGGGAATTGATGGAGCGTGCATCATGAGAGCATTCACCGTACATGCCGGTATCGTGGCGCCGCTGGATCGTGCCAATGTTGATACGGACATGATCATTCCCAAGCAGTTCCTGAAATCCATCCGCCGCTCCGGGTTCGGAAAAAACCTGTTTGATGAATTGCGTTATCTTGATGAAGGACAGCCGGATCAGGATTGCAGTGGTCGTCCACTGAACCAGGATTTTGTACTGAATCAACCCCGTTACCGTGATGCGTCGATTCTGTTGAGTCGCCATAACTTCGGCTGTGGTTCATCCCGTGAGCATGCGCCCTGGGCATTGGATGATTATGGTTTTCGTTGTGTGATCGCACCGAGCTTTGCGGATATTTTCTACAACAACTGCTTCAAGAATGGTTTGTTACCCATTGTTTTGCTTGAAGATATTGTCGATGAGTTGTTTCGGGAAACTGCTGAGCAGGATGGTTATTCGCTGACCATTGATCTCGAGCGCGAGGTGATTGTACGCCCTGGAGTTCGTGAGATTGAGTTCGGTATTGATGCCTTTCGAAAGGACTGTCTGTTAAAAGGCCTTGATGAGATTGGCTTGACGCTGGAACAGTCCGCTTCAATCCGGCAATTTGAGCGGCGTCATCAGGCGCGTTTCCCCTGGCTGTTTAACACCGTTGCCCGTTAATCGTTGTACGACAGTGATTAGGTTTCAGGAGTTGATAGAAAAATGAAAAAGTTACTGGTGTTGCCTGGTGATGGCATTGGTCCGGAAATCGTTACCGAAGCGCTGAAGGTGTTGGACAAGGTCAAAGAGAAATTTGGGCTGTCCGTTTCTGTTGATGAGGCATTGCTGGGGGGCGCGGCTATTGATGCCACAGGTAACCCGCTCCCGGCGGAAACCCTCGACAAGGCGATGTCCGCCGATGCATTGCTGATGGGGGCAGTCGGTGGCCCGAAGTGGGATCACCTGGAAACATCGAAGCGTCCTGAGAAAGGGTTGCTGGGCTTGCGTTCAAGCCTGAATTTGTTTGCCAACCTGCGTCCGGCCATTCTCTACCCGCAGCTGGCGTCGGCTTCAACGCTGAAACCGGATGTGGTCAGCGGTCTGGATATCCTGATTGTCCGCGAGTTGACCGGCGGTATCTATTTTGGGGAACCCCGGGGTATTCGTACGCTCGAAAATGGTGAGCGGCAGGGATACAACACCTACGTTTATAGTGAATCTGAAATCCGTCGCATTGGGCGAGTCGCCTTTGAAGCTGCACGCAAGCGTGGTGGTCGGGTTTGTTCTGTCGATAAGTCCAACGTGTTGGAGGTTACCGTCCTCTGGCGAGAAATCATGGAAGAGGTTGCAAAGAAATACCCGGATGTTGAGCTGGAGCACATGTATGTCGACAACGCCGCCATGCAGCTGGTACGCGCACCAAGGCAGTTTGATGTCATGGTAACCGGTAATATGTTTGGTGATATTTTGTCTGACTGTGCCGCCATGCTGACCGGTTCCATCGGTATGCTGCCATCCGCTTCGCTCGATGCTGACAATAAGGGGCTGTATGAGCCTGTACACGGCTCCGCACCGGATATCGCAGGGCAGGGCGTTGCCAATCCGCTGGCCACTATTCTGTCGCTGGCCATGCTGTTGCGCTACTCCTTTGCTGAGGCAGAAGCTGCTGTAGCCATAGAGCAAGCGGTCAGTAAGGTACTTGATGCCGGCTTGCGTACAGCAGATATCTGGTCAGATGGATTGCAAAAGGTTTCAACCCAGGCGATGGGTGATGCAGTAGCGGCAGCCATATAAACAACAGAGGTGTGGGGAGTTTATTGCATGATCAAGCTTGGTCTGGTGGGTTGGCGGGGTATGGTGGGATCCGTACTCATGCAGCGGATGCTCGAAGAAAACGACTTTGATCGGGTAGAGCCCACCTTTTTTACTACATCACAGAAAGGGCAGCCGGGTCCGGATATTGGTCGTGAGGTGCCCGTTCTGGCAGATGCCCGTGATCAGCAGGCGCTGGCGCAGATGGATGTCATCATCTCTTGTCAGGGCGGTGACTATACCGGTGATGTCTATCCGGGGCTCAGGGCATCCGGATGGACCGGGTATTGGATAGATGCCGCGTCCAAGCTGCGAATGGACGATGACAGTATCATTGTGCTGGATCCGGTGAATGACAGTGTGATCAGGCAGGGGCTGACACAGGGCGTCAAAACCTTTGTGGGGGGCAATTGCACAGTCAGCCTGATGCTGATGGCGCTGGGCGGCCTTTTCCGCGAAGGGCTGGTGGAATGGGCAAGTGCCATGACCTATCAGGCCGCCAGCGGTGCTGGTGCGCGCAATATGCGGGAGCTGATCAGCCAAATGGGCGTGATTCGGGATACCGTAGCGGCGGAGCTGCAGGATCCTGCCGCTGCCATTTTGGATATTGACCGAAAAGTCACGGATGTCATTCGTTCAGGTGGTTTTCCGGTTTCCGAATTTGGTGTGCCGCTGGCTGGCTGCCTGATTCCCTATATCGATCGGGAAATGGAAAATGGTCAAAGTCGGGAGGAGTGGAAGGCGCAGGCGGAAACCAGCAAAATCCTGGGGCTCAATCAGATAGTTCCATTGGATGGTATCTGCGTTCGTGTCGGTGCCATGCGCTGCCATTCCCAGGCGTTGACCTTGAAGTTGAAGCGCAACATTCCAATGGCCGACATTGAGGTCATGATCGCCCAGGCAAATGACTGGGTTGAGCTGGTGCCAAATCATCGTGAAGACAGTATGCAGCGCCTTTCTCCAGCGGTAGTGAGTGGTTCATTAACCGTGCCGGTAGGTCGACTGCGCAAGATGAATATGGGCCCGGAATACCTGTCCGCATTCACAGTCGGTGATCAGTTGCTTTGGGGGGCGGCTGAGCCGCTCCGCCGTATGCTGAGAATTCTCCTGGAGTCGTGAGATCATACTCTCTGGTGTAACAGGGACGTTGCATTAGGCTGTGAGTATTTTGTGGCCTGCTGCTGGATTTGTTGACCTGAAAAAGGGTATATAGGTGGCTGATTTCGTTGTAAATGCTGGATGATAATTGATGAGTTCAACCTATGATATTGCTGTAGTCGGTGCCACCGGTGCTGTGGGTGAAGCAATGTTGTCGATCCTGGAAGAGCGTGAGTTTCCGGTTGGCAAGTTGTATCCGCTGGCCAGTGAGCGTTCCGCAGGTGGTAGTGTGATGTTTCGCAATCGCGCCCATCGGGTTGAAAATCTTGCTGATTTTGATTTTTCTCAGGTGAAAATAGCGCTGTTTTCTGCCGGTGGTGATGTCTCTGCTGACTATGCTCCCAAGGCCGCTGCGGCAGGCTGTGTAGTGATCGACAATACCTCGCATTTTCGTTATCAGGAGGATATTCCCCTGATTGTGCCGGAAGTGAATCCTGAGGCGATCAATGCCTACCGTAATCACAATATTATTGCCAATCCCAATTGCTCAACCATCCAGATGCTGGTGGCTCTCAAGCCTTTGCATGATGCAGCATTTATTCGACGGATCACCGTTTCCACTTATCAGGCTGTCAGCGGTGCAGGTATGAAAGGCGTGAAGGAACTGGCGGACCAGACAGCCCGTTTACTTAACGCCAAGCCGGTTGAAGCCGATGTTTTCAGCAAACAGATCGCATTTAATGTGATTCCACATATCGATCACTTTGAAGAGAATGGCTATACCCGGGAAGAGATGAAGATGGTGTGGGAGACCCGGAAGATATTGGGTGATGAAACGATCCAGGTGAATCCTACCTGTGTCCGGGTGCCGGTTTTTTATGGGCATTCTGAGTCGGTGAGTATTGAGACAGAAAAACAGCTCACGGCTGCAGATGCACGTGGATTGCTTGAAAACGCACCTGGTGTCACGGTGCTGGATGAGCAGGAAGCCGGTGGATATCCGACGCCAGTGGGAGATTGCTCCGGTCAGGATGAGGTCTATGTTGGAAGAATTCGCGAAGATATTTCCTGTGAGCGGGGGCTGAATCTGTGGATTGTGTCAGATAATGTACGAAAAGGTGCTGCACTCAATAGCATTCAGATCGCAGAGCTATTGATAAAATCCTTCGCAGAATGATAACTTATTGAGAATAAAAGAGAAGCCTCGGCCTGATCGGGGCATAATGATCAGAATCATGTGGCTTTGCAGGTTTTACCGGTCTCAACCGTGATACCGGATTGCCAGGTCGAGCGACAATAATAATCAAGGGATAGGGGATCATGCTACGCAAGCTGATAGTGGCCATGGCTGCCACTGGGGCGATTTCTGCGGGTCCTGCAATCGGGCTCGGGCTGGGGGAGATTACGATTAACTCGTATCTGAATCAGCCGCTTGATGCTGAAATTGAACTGGTTCAGGTCAGGGAGCTGTCCAATACTGAAATATTGCCGAACCTGGCGACACGGGATGATTTCAAACGTGCGGGGGTGGAACGGCCATTTTTCTTATCCGACCTCAAATTTGAAACGGTCGTCCATGATGACGGCAGGACGACTGTCCGTATCACCAGCCGTAAGCCGGTGGTTGAACCTTTCCTGAATTTCCTGGTTGAAGTGCATTGGCCCAGTGGACGACTGTTGCGTGAATATACGCTGCTGCTGGATCCGCCTTCGTTCAGTGCTCGTGTTGCTGAAGAGGTTGCACGTAAGCCAAAGTATCAGGGTGGCAGCGTCAACCGCTATCAACGTATTCCTGACGCTGTTGCGCCCATCCGCTCGACATCTGATTCTTTTCTCCCCCCCTCTAAGGCACCGGCGGGCTCCCATAAGGTTAACAAGGATGAAACGCTCTGGGATATTGCCTTGCGGTTCCGTCCGGATCGATCGGTGTCACCACAGCAAATGATGCTGGCTATTCAGGCAGAAAACCCCGGTGCTTTCATTAATGGCAACATCAATATGCTCAAGCAGGGCAGTGTGTTGCGTATTCCTGATCGTGTCATGCTGCGAGATTTCAGCGAAGCGGGTGCCATTGCCGGAGTCGCTCAACAGAATTCCAGTTGGAAAGGTAGCGTCAGACAGTTGGATGCCGCCCGTCGCTCAGCCGTTGATGATAAGCCTGGAAAACGTCAGAACGATGGCCGGCTAACGGTTGTCTCTTCCGGTGATGGTGGAAGTGGTAACGGGGCTGATCAGGGCGGAGGTCGTGGTGATTCTGCCCGTGTTAGAGCCTTGGAAAATGAATTGGCACTAAGCTCCGAGCGAATTGATCTGCTAACCCGTGAGAATGCAGAACTCAGGGATAAGCTGGATGCGCTGACTGAGCAATTGGGGACGCTGGAAAAACTCATTTCGCTTAAAAATGATGAGCTGATCGCCATACAGGGTATAGGGCAGCAGGACGCGGGTGAAACGCTTACCCCGCCAGAGCCGCCTCGGGATATCGCCCGGATGGATCCACCGACGACCTTGCCTCCTCCTGCCAATGGCGAAATTGATTACAATTATCAGGCTGACACTGAGTCTGGCGAAACCCAGCAACAGGTGGCGGATAGTGGGACGCGGCAGGGGCAACAGAATCCCTCTGACAGTAAGCCTTCGGTAAAGCCTGACAACGTAGTTAATGACACAAAGGCTAAACCGGAAAAATCCCTCATCAATGAGTTTCTTGATAGCCCGTTATACATGGGGATCGCTGGGGTGGGGGTGCTGTTTATTGTCGCGGGTCTGATGTTCGTTGCTCGACGGCGTGCGCAGGCCGAAGATGTTTTCCAGGACTCCCTGAATGATCAGGAAGCGTTTTCTCCTGTAGGAAACGGACAGATTGACCTCGGCACTGGGTTAAGCCCTGCTGCGGCGGCATCGACAAAAGCTGCCAGTGGCACTGGTATACAGCCACTGGAGTTGGATGCTGACCTGGAAATTGATCAGGACCTGCTGAATCAGCAGGTTGCATCAACAGCCACAGGCGGCGTGATGGCTGAAGCTGATGTCTACGCGGACTACGGGCGTTTCCAGCAGGCTGCAGAAATACTTACCAAAGCTGTTGAGGCTGAGCCCGGGAATGCGGGTTACCGTCTGAAGCTGATGGAGATCCAGGCGGGTATGGATGATCTTGATGGTTTCAGGGAGCAACTGGGTGCGTTGGGTGATGTCGATGAAGCTACGCAGGCGAAAATTGAGGCGCTGAAGTCGCAGTTTGCCAATGCAACGCTGGCAGATTTCGAACCTGAAGATGTGTTGAATGAGCTGGAAGCGTTAACCGATGAGCTGACCAGCACTGATATTGACTTGGATACCAGTCTGGACTCCGTGGTGGAGGAAGCGTCATCAGATCTCGCGTCTGAGGATACGCTGGATCTGGCTTTGGATGATGATCTCGGCATTGATGAGAGTATCGATGCTGTTGATGTTGAGGCATCACTCGATACTGACAAGATTGACGATGACGATTTGTCTATCGATGGGTTGGATGACCTGGAGCTTGACCTTGGTCTCGATGATACGACCAGTGAAACCGCTTCTGACAATGGATTGGACGATATTACGGATCTTGATGAGATCAGTCTTAGCCTGGATGATGACGAGGTGGTGTCAGATATCGGTGAGTTGACAGACGATTTGATGCTGGATGGTGTGGATGGCAATGAAGTGCTAGAAGAATCAGGCACAGATGAACATGATGATATTGCTCTAGACCTTGAGCTGGATGATTCAGCCGTCTCTGAATCACCGGCGACTGAAGTAGAATCCCTTGACGATATATCACTTGATTTGGATGCGGAGGAGTTTCAGGTCGAGGCGCCTGCAGAAGAAGCATCAGCGGCAGTTATTGGAGACGATATCGTTGAGCTTGATGATCTGGCGCTTAATGACGACTTTGAGGCGGTAGAAGCCGCATCGACCCTGGGCGAGCAGTCCGAAGAAGATGCGCTGGATCTAGGGGATCTTGACCTTGAATTGGATGATGATTTGGAAGCAAATCTCGAAGAGGCTGCCAGTGAGGGCAGTACGTCATCCGATGAGATCGAACTTGATGAATCTGAGTTTGATCTGGATGCTGAGATGGCTTCTCTGGACACGGATCTGTCTGATCTCTCTGAGGGTTTGGGGGAGGCTGATCTGGATGGCGCCTTGCAGCCAGAAGCCGTTGAGAGTAATGATGAATCGGACCTTGAGGGGTTGGATCTTGATTCTCTGGATCTTTCCGACGATTTGTCAGCGGTCGACGATTCCGGCGAAGTCGGTGCGAGTGAGGACGCGACCGAGCTGGATGAAGATCTTGAGTTCCTGGAGGAAACCGACGAAACGGCCACCAAGCTTGACCTGGCCAGGGCCTATATCGAGATGGGGGATCAGGATGGCGCCCGGGATATTCTTGAGGAGGTCGTCCGTGAAGGTGATGATGCCCAGAAACAGGAGGCTGATAGCCTGTTGAAAAAGCTTTGATTCCTGATTCAAGCACTCTGCTGTAGCGAAAAAGGCTGGTATGATTACTGGCCTTTTTTGTGCGGGCGATTTTCAGTGCAAGTTGCTGAGTCTGGCGCCCAAATAAACATTGACGAGATCTGTTTTGGACGTAATGAGTGACGGCCAGCGTTATGCGGCCTGTGTGGAATATGATGGTGCCGGGTATCACGGTTGGCAATCCCTGAAGTCAGGGCTTCCAACGATTCAGCAGCATGTTGAAGCGGCGTTGGGTTTTGTTGCAAACCATCCTGTATCTGTGGTGTGTGCAGGCAGGACCGATGCCGGCGTCCATGGTTGCCGACAGATTATCCATTTTGACTCACCGGCTGACCGTACAGAGCGAAGCTGGGTTTTCGGTGCGAATACCCATTTGCCGGACAGCATTGCCCTGCGCTGGGTACGGCCGGTCAGCACTGATTTTCATGCCCGTTTTTCTGCGCTGGCCAGACGCTATCGTTACGTGATATACAATACCCCCGTCAGGCCGGCGATATTGCCAAGGGGCGTGACCTGGAATTACCGTCCTCTGGATGAGCAGCGGATGGCTGAGGCGGCCCGTTACCTCGTCGGCGAACACGATTTCACGTCTTATCGTGCCGTTCAGTGCCAGGCGAAGAACCCTGTGCGGGAAATTACCAGCCTCAGTGTTAAACGTTTTGGCGACCTGTTGGTGATTGATATTCAGGCCAATGCGTTTCTTCACCATATGGTGCGCAATATTGCCGGCGTTTTGATGGCTATTGGTTGTGGTAAGCGAGAACCCGTCTGGGCTAGAGACGTCCTTGAGGCCAGAGATCGACGAATGGGAGGGGTGACTGCGCCTCCTTATGGCCTGTATTTCGTTAATGTGATTTACCCGGCAGAGTTTGATCTGCCTGAAGAAGCCTTGGGGCCCGGTTTTATCGCCCCGTTGTTAAACCCGTAAATAAGAATTGCTCAAGGTTCCGGCATGCTGTTTGACGCAGAAACTTACCAGACCTGCACCACGCGAAAGGGACGTTCTCGTGTCAAAATCTGTGGCTTACGGGACGTTGAGATGGCAAATGTGGCGGTAGACTCCGGCGCAGATGCCATTGGTCTAATGTTTTATGCTCCTAGTCCGCGTTACGTGACACCTGAAGAAGCGAGTCGTATTGCGGCTGAAGTGAAGGGAAAGGTCGCTATTGTCGGCGTTTTTGTGAATCCGGCAGCAGCCTGGCTGGATGAAGTGCTGGCCCGCGTTCCGCTCGATGCTATTCAGTTTCATGGCGATGAAAATGATGAGTTCTGCCGGCAGTGGGGATTGCCCTACATCAAAGCGCTTCGTCTGCGTCAGGGGGAGGATTATGCCGCGGTGAGTGATGCCTGGCCGGGTGCCAGTGCATTCCTGGTCGACAGCTACAATCCTGATGCATTCGGTGGAACCGGAGAATTGTGTGACTGGGATTTGATCCCTGAAGGGCTGAACTGTCCGGTCATGCTGGCCGGTGGTTTACGGCCTGACAATATCGGTGAGGCCATCACCCGGGTGAAACCCTGGTGTGTGGATGTGAGCAGTGGTGTTGAGTGTGAAAAAGGCGTTAAGGATGCAGCCCTTATCAGGGCATTCATGAGAGAGGTAGATAATGTCTCTGGAGACTGAGAAAACCCGTTACAGCATGCCGGATCAGCGGGGCTATTTTGGCCCGTTCGGTGGGCGATTTTCCCCCGAAACCCTGATTCCTGCCGTACAGGAACTGGAAGAAGCCTTTGAAACCTATATCAAGGATCCCGCGTTCCTGGCAGAAATGGATAAGGATTTCGCCCACTATGTCGGGCGTCCTTCACCACTCTATCATGCTGAACGATGGTCGGATCTTCTGGGTGGCGCGCAGATCTATCTCAAGCGTGAAGACCTTAACCATACCGGTGCTCATAAAATCAATCATGCCATTGGTCAGGCGCTGCTGGCGCGACGGATGGGTAAGACCCGGATTATCGCCGAAACCGGTGCCGGTCAGCACGGTGTTGCAACGGCAACCGTCGCAGCCCGGCTGGGTCTGGAATGTGTGGTTTATATGGGTGCCGAAGATGTGCGGCGACAGGCGCTCAATGTATATCGTATGAAACTGCTCGGGGCGGAGGTTGTGCCGGTAGAAGCGGGCGCCAAGACCCTGAAAGATGCAATCAACGAAGCCATGCGTGACTGGGTCACCAATATCGATAATACGTTCTACCTGCTGGGCACAGTGGTTGGCCCTCATCCTTATCCGAAAATGGTGCGCACTTTCCAGAGCATTATTGGGCGCGAAGCCAGGAAACAGTGTTTGGATATGACAGGCAGGTTGCCTGATGCGCTGGTGGCCTGCGTAGGTGGTGGTTCCAATGCGATGGGGCTTTTCCATCCGTTCATTGATGACACTGACATCAAAATTTACGGTGTGGAAGCCGGCGGTGAAGGCATTGAATCCGGTCGTCATGCGGCTCGTTTGAGTGCGGGACGTCGCGGTGTTCTTCACGGCAATAGAACTTACATCATGTCTGATGATGCGGGTCAGATTATTGAAAGCCATTCAGTTTCCGCCGGGCTGGATTATCCTGGCGTAGGGCCGGAACACGCCTGGCTGAAAGAATCTGCCCGGGCTGAATATGTTCACGTCAATGATGATGAGGCCTTGTCGGCATTCCGCGATCTGACCCTCTATGAGGGCATTATGCCTGCCCTGGAAAGCAGTCATGCGTTGGCCTGGGTGAAAAAACTGGCGCCAACGATGTCGCCGGAACAGAACATTATCGTGAACCTGTCCGGTCGTGGGGACAAGGATATCCATACCGTTGCAGAAATTGACGGCATCAAGCTGTAAGAGGGGGCACTGATTATGAGTCGTATTAAGGCATGCTTTGCCCGTCTTGAGGGTGAGGGGCGCAAGGCGTTGATCCCCTACATTACCGCAGGTGATCCGCAAAAAGACTATACAGTCAACCTGATGCTTGAAATGGCGGCGGCAGGCGCTGATGTCATTGAGCTGGGGGTGCCGTTTTCTGACCCCGGGGCTGATGGCCCGGTAATTCAGGCTGCTCATGAGCGCGGTGTGTCACAGGGCGTTACACTTGCTGACGTTCTGGCAATGGTTTCCGAATTTCGTAAAACCGATAATGATACACCGGTTGCATTGATGACATACCTTAATCCGGTCGAGATCATGGGCTATGAACAGTTTGCCCAGGCTGCAGCCGAGGCGGGTGTTGATGGCCTGCTGGTGGTGGACAGTCCGCCGGAACATTCAGCAGAGCTGTTGAAAGCGCTGGGTCGTTATGAGCTGGATGCGATTTATCTGCTCGCGCCGACAACGCCTGATGAGCGCATCCGTCATATTTGTGAGGCGGCCAGCGGGTATGTCTACTATGTCTCTTTGAAAGGGGTAACCGGTGCGGCAACGTTGGATGTGGACGGTGTCCGTGAACGTGTCGCACACATCAAGACAATGACGAAACTCCCAGTATGTGTGGGTTTCGGTATTCATAATGGTGATACGGCTGCGGCCATCAGTCAGGTGGCTGACGGTGTGATTGTCGGCACCGCGCTGGTTAAAACACTCACTGCAGAAGCAACGCCGGCGTTGGGCGGCAAGGCCGTAAAACAGCAGCTGGCGGAAATGCGCAGCAGAATGGATGCCTGCTAACCTGTTTTCCCTGAATGACCGGTATCGAAGCGGATGCCGGTTCACCAGTGAATGACAGGCACGGGCTTACAGGAAAGGTCTATGAGCAACTGGCTAGACAAGCTGATTCCATCTCTCTCCCGTATGGATGCAAAAAAGACGGGAAAAAGTAATGTGCCTGAAGGGTTGTGGAAGAAGTGCGTCAAATGTGATGCCATTCTTTATCGTCCTGAGCTGGAACGTAACCAGGATGTATGCCCAAAATGTGACCACCATATGCGAATCTCTGCGCGGGTGCGTCTGGAGCGTTTTCTGGATGACTCCGAGGATCGTCTGGAAATGTTCGCCGAGCTGGAGCCGGAAGACCGGTTGAAGTTCCGTGACAGCAAAAAGTACAAGGATCGACTGATCCAGGCGCAGAAGGCGACCGGTGAAAAAGATGCGGCTATCTGCTTCCGGGGCACGGTCAATGAAGTTCCGGTCGTTGCTGTAGCATTTGAGTTTGCCTTTATGGGCGGCTCCATGGGTGCGGTTGTAGGAGAGAAGTTTGTCAGGGCAGGGGAATATTGCCTGGCGCACAATATCCCGCTGGCCTGCTTTTCTGCCAGTGGCGGTGCCCGGATGCAGGAAGCGTTATTCTCTCTGATGCAGATGGCCAGAACCAGTGCTGTGCTGGAACGTATGAAACAGGCGGGTATCCCGTTTATTTCTGTGTTGACCGATCCCGTCTATGGTGGTGTTTCAGCCAGTCTTGCCATGCTGGGCGATATTAACCTGGCCGAACCCAAGGCGCTGGTGGGTTTTGCTGGCCCTCGGGTGATTGAACAAACCGTGCGTGAGAAACTGCCGGAAGGCTTTCAGCGCAGTGAATTCCTTTTGGAGCATGGCGCGATTGATAAAATTGTTCACCGCCATGATATGAGGTCAACGATTGCCCGGATGTTATCGCGTATGATGCGCCATCAATCGGGAGAAGTGGTTGTTGCTACAGCAGCGGATCCTGAACAGGATGCCGCTTTCGATAGCTGATTCATTGGCCTGTGGCATCTTGTGCCACAGGCTTTTTCCTCCCGAACGCTTGTTTCCTGCCTCTCTTTCATGCGATTTTTTAGTGCTGGGAATGCCTTATGTCATTTGATTCACTTGCTGACTGGTTGTCATGGTTGGAAGCGCAGCGCCCCGAGCATGATATGGTACTGGGGCTCGACCGCATTGGGGAAGTAGCTAGGCGATTGTTGCCAGAAAAGCTAGCGCCCACGGTGATTACAGTGGCGGGTACCAATGGCAAGGGCAGTACTGTTGCCTTGCTGGATGCTATGTTGAGCGAAGGTGGTTTGACTGTTGGGGCCTACACATCGCCTCATCTTTTGCGTTTCAATGAAAGAGTCCGAATCAAGGGGGAAATGGTTTCCGATCATCAGCTTTGCGAGGCCTTTGAGCAGGTCAATGCTGCGCGGGACGATACATTCCTGACGTATTTTGAGTTTGCCACTCTGGCTGCTCTGGTCATTTTCAGCAAAAGCGACTTGGATGTTCTTTTGTTAGAGGTTGGTCTTGGAGGCAGGTTGGATGCCGTCAATATCATTGAGCCTGATGTTGCCATTGTTACCACTGTTGCACTCGATCATCAGCAGTGGCTGGGCAATGACATTGAGACGATTGCCGCAGAGAAAGCGGGTATTTATCGGCGTGAGAAACCGGCGTTGTTCGGTGACTTTCCTGTCCCTCAAAGCCTGCTCTCAGTGATTGATAAAATTGGGGCGAAACCCTTTCTGCGGGAAAACGATTTTGCAATTGAGCGATGCAATAAAGGATTAATCTTCCGAGGCACGGGCTCTGCGAGTGAAAAGGTGACTTTGTCTGGCCTGGTTGAACCTGAGCTGCCGCTGACCAGTGTAGCTTGCGCCCTTGAGGCTATTCAGCTGTTGCCGTATCCAATATCTGTCTCTGCGATTAATGCGGGGTTGACTAAAGTAGCCGTTGCGGGGCGCATGCAGAAGCTTCAGGTTCGCCGTCAGGATGGCCGGGAGGTGACTGTCATCCTGGATGTTGCTCATAACCCCCAGGCGGCACAGTATCTCGCCGAGCGTCTGAAGACGCTGATGTCTGAGCAACGTCTTACAGCCGTACTGGCTATGTTGGACGACAAGGATTTTGGCAGTGTTGTGAATGGGTTTAATGACATTTTCAACGAATGGCATGTCGCGGCTGTCGGTTATGGGCCGAGGGCACTACCCGCAGAAACACTGGCAGACCACCTGATCAGTCGTGGGCAACGGGTTCAATGTCATGAAAATGTGGCCGATGCCTTAGATGCGGCGCTTGAAGTCGATGATGAAACCAATACGGTTGTGGTATTCGGTTCGTTCCATACGGTTTCAGAAAGTCTTCAGCACCTGCAGGATCGGGAACGTCAAGCGCAGTATGAATGACAGACTCCAATTTTGTGCAATAAACCGGTTACAATGGCCGGGTTTGCTCAATGAGACTGGCGGCAACCATGGAACTGGCTAAGAAACAACGTATCACCGGCGCAGCGGTGCTGATCGCAGCAGGTCTGCTACTTTACCCGCTGCTGTTTGATGATGCCGTATTCCGGGATGATGAAGCTGCCCAGATACCGCCGCCATTACCCGTGCCGGAAGTCCCTGCTTATGTCGCGGAGATTGACAGGCCGTTACCCGCTCTGCCTGAAGAGCCAGTGGATGATGAAGAGTTGGCGGCGAAAGATAATGCCGTCCCCGAGCTGGGTGCTGATCACATCCCTGTCAGCTGGACATTGCAACTGGCCGCGTTTGTGCAAAAGGAAAACGCAGTAGCATTGAGGGATAGGCTCCGTAAGGATGGTTACCGGGCCTATCTGCGCACGGTGACTTTGTCCGACGGGAAATCCGTGGTGCGTGTCTATGTCGGCCCTGAACTGGTTCGTAACAAGGCAGAAACCCTGCTGACTGAACTTGATAAAGGGTATGAGCTGGAAGGCCTGGTTGTCAGGTATCGCCCGTGATCGTGCTATAAGGGCTTATCGCGGGTCGAGTCTCTATATTCACTCTTGTCTCTTTGTTAGAATCCCTTGCCATGCGGTACAGGGTAAATCTTCCACCCTGTAGTGTAATTCACACTCTTTTCAGCGATAGGTCACCACCGGGCCAGGTGACCTGAGCGGTGTTATTGCCCGACAGGATCTTCGTTATGGCGTTTACCTGGGTTGACTGGGTTATTGTAGGGATTACGGTCATTTCCAGCCTGATCAGTCTTCGCAGGGGTTTTTTCAGGGAAGTGTTGTCACTGCTGACCTGGATTGCGGCGGTGATCATTGCCTGGTTATTCAGTGGTTCTCTGTCGCTTCTATTTGCGAATTATATTGAAACGCCCTCACTGCGTGTCATCGCCGCTGCCGCCATTCTCTTCATTTTGACCCTCATTACGGGCGGCATTATTAATACCCTGATTGGTAAATTAGTGGAATTCTCCGGCCTGACCGGCACTGACCGCTCCCTGGGTATGGTGTTTGGCGGACTGCGCGGTAGCTTGCTGGTGGTGACTCTGGTGGGAATAGCCTCCTACCTGCCGGTCCAGCAGGATGCGTGGTGGCGTGACTCAGTACTGGTTCCCCATTTTGAACTGGTGGCTGAATGGTCGAAATCAATGGTATTTGATTGGATGGCGCCGGCGGTCAACAATCGTTGATCACTGGCGTCCTGCATACGGTTTGGTAGTCATTGTTTGCAAGTGATGAGGAAATCTGAATGTGCGGTATTGTCGGAATCTCGGCCTCCAGCCATGTCAATCAGGCGTTGTTTGATGCGCTGACGGTGCTTCAGCACCGGGGGCAGGATGCTGCCGGCATCGTGACCTGTCATGAAGGGCGGTTTTTCATGCGCAAGGATAACGGGCTGGTCAAGGATGTCTTTCGAACCCGGCATATGAAGCTGCTGGAGGGTAACATCGGCATCGGCCATGTGCGTTATCCAACAGCGGGTTCGTCCAGCTCGGCCGAAGCGCAGCCGTTTTATGTTAACTCTCCTTATGGTATTGCGCTGGCCCATAACGGCAATCTCACCAATGCCGATGCTATCAAGGAACACCTCTTCCGCACTGAACTCCGCCATATCAACACCAGCTCCGACTCCGAAATCCTCCTGAATGTTTTTGCTCATGAACTTCAGCAGTTGGGCAAGTTGTCACCCACGCCGGATGACATCTTTACTACGGTAGAACGGGTGTATGGGCGTTGTGAAGGGGGCTATTCTGTCGTTGCCGTGATCAATGGCTACGGTATGGTCGGTTTCCGCGACCCCAATGGCATTCGTCCGCTGGTATTTGGTGAGCGGGATACGGCTGATGGTAAGGAGTACATGATTGCCTCGGAGTCCGTGGCGCTGGATGTGCTGGGCTTCAAGCTGGTGCGGGATGTTCGTCCTGGTGAAGCGGTCTATATTGACCATAATCGCCAGTTGCATACCCGTCAGTGTGCTTCAGAAGCCAGCTGCACACCGTGTATTTTCGAGTACGTCTATTTCGCGCGTCCGGATTCGATTCTGGATAAAGTGTCTGTCTATAAATCCCGTATTCGCATGGGACAGAAGTTGGCGGACAAGATTCTGGAAGAGCGCTCTGATCACGACATCGATGTGGTCATGCCCATCCCTGATACCAGCCGAACCGCAGCCCTGGAGCTGGCTACGCGCCTGGGTGTCAGCTATCGCGAAGGTTTCGTGAAGAATCGCTATATTGGCCGAACTTTCATCATGCCGGGTCAGACTCAGCGCAAGAAGTCCGTACGCCAGAAGCTCAATGCCATTGACCTGGAATTCAAGGGCAAGAATGTCCTGCTGGTCGACGACTCGATTGTGCGAGGCACAACCTGTAAACAGATTATTGAGATGGCCCGCGATGCGGGTGCGAAGAAAGTCTATTTCTGCTCAGCGGCGCCGGCCGTACGTTTTCCCAATGTCTACGGGATCGACATGCCGACCGCCAGCGAACTGATTGCCCATGGTCAGACTGATGACGAGGTTTGCCAGCAGATTGGTGCTGACTGGTTGATTTATCAGGAGCTCAATGATCTGATTGAGGCAGTTCGCGCAGGTAACCCCGATCTGGCCGCCTTTGACTGCTCGGTCTTTGATGGTAAATACCTCACCGGTCACATTGATGAGGTTTATCTGAATCAGCTGGCCATGCAGCGGAGTGACAGCGCCAAACTTGAGCGCGAGGCGCGGGAGAATGCGGTCATCGATATGCATAACGAATCCGCCTGACGCATAACGTTTGCCGAACAGGAGGAGGCCGGGCATTCTGCCCGGCTTGAGGGGCGGCAAACGATCTCTATCCGACACGCAGTATCAGGATCATTATGAACGATAAAAACGATAGCGCATGGGTCGGCAACGAACTGGCAGACGCCGATTTTGAAACACTGGCGGTCCGTGCGGGCATTACCCGTTCCGCAGAGCGTGAGCACAGTGAGGCACTGTTTCTCAGTTCCAGTTTTACCTATGAATCTGCAGCCCAGGCCCAGGCGGTCTTTGCTGGCGATGAACCGGGTAATGTCTATTCCCGTTATACCAATCCCACGGTACGCATGTTCGAAGAACGGATGGCAGCCCTGGAAGGCGGCGAGCGTGCCTGCGCCACGGCGTCGGGCATGGCAGCCATTCTGGGCGTCTGCATGGCGGTGCTGAAGGCGGGTGATCATGTGGTGTGTTCGCGCAGTGTTTTTGGTACTACCGTAACCTTATTTGCCAAGTACATGGATCGGTTTGGTGTCAGCACAACGTTTGTGGATCTGGTCGATCTTGACCAGTGGCAGGACGCAATTCGTCCGGAAACCCGACTGCTGTTCCTGGAAACGCCCTCCAATCCGTTGGGTGAAGTGGCTGATCTCGAAGCCATTGGCCGGCTGGCACGTGAACAGGGAGCATTGCTAGCGGTAGATAATTGTTTCTGTACGCCAGCTTTACAGCGCCCCTTATCGCTGGGAGCTGACATCGTGATCCATTCAGCCACCAAATATATTGATGGACAGGGGCGTTGCCTGGGCGGAGTCGTTGTCGGTGCTGCCAGTGTTGTCGACGAGGTGAATATCTGGCAACGGGCTGCGGGCGCCACGCTGAGCCCTTTTAATGCTTGGATTTTCCTCAAAGGTCTGGAAACGCTCAAGTTGCGTATGGATGCACACTGTCGCAATGCCGGACTGCTCGCCGAGTGGCTTCAGTTCCAGGCCGGTGTGAAGAAAGTCCATTATTGCGGATTGCCAGAGCATCCTGGACATACGTTGGCGCAAAAACAACAGTCCGGCTTTGGCGGTGTTCTGGCCTTTGAAGTGGAGGGTGGTCGAGAAGCAGCCTGGCAAGTCATTGATAATGTCCAAATCATCTCAAGAACCGCCAATCTGGGCGATGCAAAGACGACGATAACCCACCCGGCAACCACAACCCATTGTCGGCTGAGTGACGAAGACAAGCGTCGTGCCGGCATCAGTGAAAACCTGATTCGTGTCGCCGTAGGACTGGAGTCAGTGGAAGATCTTATGAAAGACCTCTCTCTTGGGCTAGAACGTTTGAGGGGATGAATCTGCAGAAAGTGCCACTGAGTATCATGGAATTGGCTATTCAGTAGCCTCTAGTCTGCCGTTTAAGCGCTACGCTTAGAATCAATGACCATAATAAAGTGCAATTGGACTGTATGAGCATTATTCATGAGACCGTTGAAGAGTTGGGGCGGGTTGTTGTTGGCAAGGAGCAGCAGGTCAGACTGGCACTGTGTACGCTCCTGAGCCGAGGCCACTTGTTGATTGAAGATCTGCCGGGGATGGGGAAGACCACCTTGTCTCATGCCTTGGCTCAGGTGTTGGGCTTAGGATATCAGCGCATTCAGTTCACCAGTGATCTTCTTCCCGCTGACATTCTGGGTGTTTCTGTTTTTGATCAGGGTAGTTCTGCGTTTGTCTTTCACCCAGGACCCGTTTTTTCCAGTGTGATTCTTGCCGACGAAATCAATCGAGCTACACCGAAGACGCAAAGTGCACTGCTGGAAGCCATGGAAGAAGGGCAAGTGACAGTGGAGGGGGAAACCCGTTCTCTGCCTAGGCCTTTCTTTGTCATTGCAACGCAAAACCCTGCATCCCAGCGCGGTACATTTCCCTTACCGGAATCCCAGCTGGACCGTTTCCTGATGCGGATTACGCTAGGTTATCCCAGTGCTAAATCTGAGCGGGTTCTGTTTCAGGGGAAATCGGGTCGGGTACAACTGCATACTCTGAGGCAGGTCATGACGGCGGAAACCCTGATCGATTTGCAGGCACAAGCCGACAGTATCCATGTCAGTGAGTCGCTGCTTGATTACCTCCAGAAGTTGGTAGCCGGCACGCGAGACGGAAATCGATTTGTTTGCGGTCTTTCGCCTCGAGGTGCATTAGGTCTTCTGTCGGCGGCCAAGGCCTGGGCGCTTATGGAAGGACGTGATTATGTGATACCGGAAGATTTACAGGTTGTGTTCCAGCCCGTCTGTCGCCATCGGGTCATTGCCAGGAAAAATGCATATGGAACCAATGAGTTACTGTCAGAAGTTAATGTGTCGGGTCAGTCGTGATGATCGGGGCGGCCTGGCATAAACGATTTGATCGCTGGTTGACCCGGCGCATTCCGCCAGCAAACCACGTCACGCTGAATCAGAAAAGTATTTTCATTGTGCCTTCGAGAGTGGGGTATGGCTTTCTTCTGGTGGCATTGCTTGTGTTTCTCGCGGCCATTAATTACCAGAACAGTCTTTCCTATGTGGTGAGTTTTTTCATGGTGGGGCTGTTCCTGGTTACCATGCTGCATACTTGGAAGAATCTGGCAGGCTTGACGGTGTCAGGGCATGGCGCTGAGTCGGTACATGCTGGTCAGGATGCCGGGTTTACCGTGACTGTTCGAGCGGCTCAAGGGCGTTCTCAACATGGGATTCAGTTGGGATGGCAGGGGCAACTGACCACGGCAGAACCCGGGCAGGAGAGTGACGAAGTGATGGTCTGGCACCCGACCAGCCAGCGAGGCTGGCTCCGGCCCGGCAGGTTGAGAGTATCTACCGAGTTCCCGCTGGGTCTTTTTCATGCGTGGAGTTGGGTGGATCTGCAACTGGAAACACTGGTTTATCCTGCACCGGATCAGTCTGATCTTGATATTGAGTCCCTGGCGCTGACAGGGCAGGGGGACGGCGTCGTGAGACCCGATGGTAATGAGGATTTTGCCGGTTTGCGCGAAACCGTACCGACCGATCCGTTAGCGCATGTCAGCTGGAAATCCTTTTCGCGAACCGGTGAGCTGCTGACCAAGCAGTTTCATGATTATGCCGATGAGCGCTTCTGGCTCGATTTCCGCACGGTTTCTGGATATGAGACTGAAGAAAAGCTTTCAATACTTTGTGGCCTGGTCTTGCATTATGTGGATCAGCAGGCTCAATTTGGGCTTTGGCTGCCGGATCATGTGATTGAACCTGCTCAAGGGGAAGCGCATGTGCAAGATTGTCTTACTGCATTGGCACTTTTTGGGAAAGATGATGCTAATCCGTAAATGCGGCAATGGTTTGCTGCAGGTGGCGCTGGGTTGGGGTTGGTTGTGCGGTATGAAGCGCAAACAGGCATCGTAAGTCTCCGGAGGCTTTCAATTGCCCCTTGAAGAAGGCTTTGAATCCGGCGGCCGTATCGTTTTCGATAAAGATACTGCGGGCTACATCAAGCGGCAGGGTGATGTGGGCAGTGGCGTCAGATTGGTGCCTGGCTACAAATAACCCATTTTTCATTGCCAGGGGAAGCGTCTGGCCTTCAGGTGTGACGACGGTGATATTCAGGCAGATAGCGCGTATGGCTGTGGGAATTTTCAGGCTGCCAGCGTCTGCAATGGTTTGCTCTACCTGCGACCACCAGGATGTCGATAAAAACTGTGACAACGCGATGTCCTTCATAGGGCGAGTGATTGATGGGATAGAGAAAAAGTAGTGCAAAAAATGGGGTTCTGTTGTGATCCCATCAGGCACTGAACAAAGCAGTTGTAGGCGAATAATAAGAGAACAGGCTTTGGAAATAGGTAAAACTGGATGTCACAACGGATAGCACGATCTTCAACGATTTGGCTGGTGACAACGCTACTGCTGGTCAGCGCGCCCTTGTTTTCCGTGCTGCCTTTTGCCGTTATCGGTACGGTCATCTTCTGTGTTTTCTGGCGTTATCGGCAGCTTCAGGGGCAATGTGGTGAGGCGTCTACGTGGTTAAAGGTGCTGCTGGTCGTCTTCTGTTCCATCAGTATTTACATCAAATTTAAAACCTTGGTTGGCTTGGCGGCCGGCGCCTCTGTGCTGGTGGCAGCCTGTTCCATGAAATTGCTCGAATTAAAAACGGTGCGTGATACCTGGATTATCATGCTGCTGAGCTTTTTCATTGTGGTCACCGGCTTGCTCTTTTCCCAGAGTATTTTGATGGCGGGTTATTTGCTCGTTGTTTTGGTGGTGGTTGTATCCGCAATGGCTGCGTTGCATTACCAGAGTGGTAGAAAGGGGCTGGGGTTTGTCTTTCGGCGAGGTGCCATACTGTCGGCACAGGCTTTGCCCATGATGTTGATTCTCTTTCTGGTGGTTCCCCGCATTCCACCGTTGTGGTCTGTGCCGATGCCTGAACGGGATGCGACCACGGGTGTCAGCGATTCCATGAGTCCGGGGGATATTGCGCGGTTGAGTCAGTCGGACAAACTGGCATTTCGGGCCACCTTTGATGGCAAGGTGCCACCGCCGGAAGAACGTTACTGGCGTGGCATCGTGATGAGTCATTTTGATGGTCGAACCTGGTCTCAGGAAGATCATGATACATTGTCTGTCAGGCAATATATTACCGAGGATGGGCTGGTTCGATGGTATCCGACACCCTCCTGGTACACGGTAGATGAGGATGCTGATCCGGAATACCGTTACGACATTATCCTGGAGCCCACCGGTCAGTCCTGGCTGTTCTCTCTGGGGCCAGCTTGGGAACCGATAGTCGATGCCGGCGTGACCCGCGACTACCGACTTATACCCCGTAATCCGGTTGATTTCAGGATGGCCTATCAGTTGGAGTCCTATACGAGGCAAGCAGATGAGCGAGATTTGCCGTCATGGATGGCCGAACTCAATCTGCGTTTACCTTATGATGGTGATCGAGAAGCGCGCGCTTACGGTCAGAAGTTATCAAAGCAATTTGATGGCGACCCGGTCAAGATCACCAACGCGTTACTGCAACAGTTTCGAACCCAGCCGTTTTATTACACGTTAAGGCCGCCTTTACTGGGCGCGAATACCATCGATGAATTTCTCTTTTCTACCCGACAGGGCTTTTGCAGCCATTATGCCGGAGCGTTTGTGTTTGTTATGCGGGCTGCCGGTATCCCTGCCCGGGTGGTTGCCGGGTATCAGGGAGGAGAGTACAAACCGGATGATCGTGTTATCCAGGTCCGACAGTTTGATGCACATGCCTGGGCCGAAATATGGGTGCCGGAAAGCGGCTGGGTGAGGGTTGATCCTACCGCGGCTGTTTCGCCGGAGCGTGTCCGTGAAGGGCTGGAAGAAGCGGTTGCCGGGGAAGGTAGCTTTTTGAGTGAGCGTCCTTTCTCACCGGTTCGGTTCCGGCATGTCGATCTGCTGAACAAAATGCGGTTGTCTTGGGAAAAACTGGAATACCAGTGGCAGCGCAGGGTGCTGGGTTACCACCACAACAGTCAGGAGGCACTGTTCCGGCGTCTGTTTGGTGATCGTGACATGTACCAGACGCTGGCAATTGTCTTGGGCAGTGCCACAGTCCTGTTTTTAATGGTGATGAGCGCAGTTTTATTGTGGCCTGGCAGGATAAAACGGACTGCGCTGGAAAAATTATACGATCGCTTTTGCCGGAAAATGGCCAAAAAAGGCTTTGAGCGATACCCCGGTGAAGGTCCGGTTGCCTATGGTCAGCGAATAGCTGAAAGTGCGCCTGAGTTGGCAGAAGTTGCGGTTACATTTACCAAATATTATGCACGTTGTCAGTATGGTGAAGGCGCAGAGACCCCGTTAGATAGCATTAAACAATTAAAGGCAGCACTATCAAATNCAGAATCAGTGTTCAAGACTTACCAGAATGGGTGTTCAAGAGTTACCAGAATCGGTGTTCAAGTTGTGCCAGAATACGCAGCATAAACAGGTCGTTGCGAAGGGGGTGTCGCTTGGCTGGTCACCAGAGTGCATCAGTGCCCGTATGAAAATAGAACTACCCGACAAAATGATCAGCCATACGACGATTTATCACCTGATTGACAAGGATAAAGCCAACGGCGGTACGTTGTATCAGGATCTGCCCAGGTTTGGCAAAGCGGGCTGGAAAGGCGGTAAGCGAAAGGCTGGTCGCTCATGAATACCGGATAGAAAGGATATCTCTGAACGACCTGATATCGTCGAACAGCGTACACGGCCGGGTGACTGGGAAGGTGATACGGTTTATGGGCAAGATGCCCATCTGGTTACCCTTGTTGACCGTAAAAGCCGTCTCACACTGATCGGCAAGGTCGATAGCAAGAACTCTGAAACCGTTGCCAACAAGATGATTGAAATGCTGAAACGGGCAAATTGTGCAAAGACTATCACGTTGGATAACGGTGGAGAGTTTGCCATGCATGCACTGGTATCAGAGGCCATTAATGTCGACATCTACTTTGCGAAACCCTACGCGAGTTACCAAAGGGGAACCAATGAGAACACCAATGGGATTATCTGTCGGCAGTGGCCGAAAAAGATGACATTTGGTCAAATCACTGATGAGGAGATTGAAGCAATGGAATTACAGATAAACAGTATCCCTCGCAAGGTTCTTGGCGGACTGACGCCAATCGAGGTCTATACAGGGAGGTCTGTTGCACTTATTGCTTGAATCCAGCTTTATTCCTGCCTTTCACCACCTCTCTCAGGAATATAACGAAATGTAAGAAACACCCAAAATTTGGATGATCGTCAACTGCCTTTCCCGTAAACCGACCACATGTTGCTCTTGATTATTGACTGTTAATACATTTATTCCCTGAAAGCAGAAGAACACCCATCGCGCAGTGGGGTTCTGGTACGGCTTTTTCTTCTGGTCGGGAAAGAACCGACTTTGTTTTTTTAGCTCATGCCTGATTCTGTGCTGGATAGCAGCATAGACCATCAGGCACAGCGTCATCACCATTAACAGGGCTTCAATGCGTTCCGCTTTCTCCAGATAGAGTGAAGAGACCAGAAAATCCGGACTTTTCAGGAATCTAAAGCCGCCTTCAACCTGCTGTTGCGACTTGTAGATAGACAACAGTTCAGCGGCATTCAGACTATCCTGATCCAAATCATTGGTACCCAGAATAAAGCAACCCAGTGAGGCCTGCGCATTCTCCCTTGTCTCGCAGGGAACAAAACATGTGCCCTGTACATAGTATTCGAAGTGATCAGGTTTACTCTCTGACGAGGGACGCCCTTTGCCCGAATAGCAGGGTTTGCAGATAATCTCAGGTTCCGTTTCACTCAGGCAGAGCACTGATTGTTTCTGCCACAGGGCAAAAGCCTTCAATGCATCGTCACGGCACAGAAAAGCCTTTTTACCCAGCTTTTCCAGGTTTCTAGCCTCCTTCAGTGACTTTTTCTGCATTGTTCTGGTCAGCGTTTTCTGTTCACTGAGTCTGCGCTTTTCATTGAGAAACAAGAACCATCGCTGTTGAACCTCTCCATAGCAGGAGGTCACTTCCGCAGAATAATATTGCTCATAGCCTTTAACAGACTCCAGTGACATGGTAGAAACCTTGCCGACCAGCGCCTTTGCTTCCTTGATATTCAGGGGTACCCGGGAGATAAACAGCTGCTTTTGCTCATCAAGCGACTGTAATGTTTCGGCAACGTACATTGCTGCATCAGCGACCAGGTAGCGATTATTCAAAGCCGCCTTAAAACACGACAGATGATTTTTAATGATTTCCTGAAAACATGTATTGTCGTTCACATTGCCACTGGCCGGTGCCATAAACACAGGAATGCCAGCCTCATTTTCGGTCATTAACTGCAAGACAACCTGATTCAGGTCAGGCCGGTGATCACGGCTGTAACCGCGGCAGATATGGATGCAGTTCAAGTCATCAGGGTCTGCATTGCTGTTATAGTCACCATCCACATGCAAGCTGGTGCCATCCAGGTTTAATGCCTTGCAGGGCAGCTTCAGATGGTTAACGACCTTAACGGCAAGGTTCAGGTACAAATCACTGACACCGGCGTCGTACAGGCTGTCGAGGGCTCGTCCAAGAACCTTGTCGTTTAAGTGTCCTGCCTGAATACCCTCCCCAATGAGACGATTAATTGGCTTGTCCTCAAAAAATTCAGGGAATAAATACAACGTTTGCCCTGTGAAACCGAGACCATTGATGATCATTGCGACCACAGCCTGTCCAATGGTGACATTACGTGCATCAGCATCATTGGTTATACGCGCATCAATGTATTCAGCTATCTTTAGTTCCTGGCACATTCCTGCAACAAGACCAAGGTGGTTCAGGCTCTCAAGTTGGCATTGAAATGGCAGCATTTTAATGTTCCTGAATGTCTCTGGTTAATCCTCAGATAATAGGGTTCAGGAAAGTGTCAAGTTGGGTGGTGAATGTCAGTTATTCCCTTCGGCAGCAGAGATACATCAGAGTGTGATGAAGCAGGATTAAAAACGCTATTCAGGGGAGTGGTTCTAATGCATGGGACGGCCGCCGGTGTTGTCCTGTCGGACCGGATACTCATTCTGAGTGCTTGAGACGAACGATTTCAGGGCTGATCAAATATATAGGCTCAGAATTGGCGCTGTTGATATAGAGGCCCTCTATGATCCATACAATCATCCTCAGGCAAGTAGGACAGAACTACCGTTGATGATGGCTGCAGGTGGGATCAGGACGATCAGTGAAACACTGCAACCAATGCTAAAAAATAGCTATACATGTCAATGTCAGAATATAGCGAGAATGCCTGCTTGATAATGTTCGTTCTTGCTGTATGGCTGATGTTTTTTATTCTCCTTATCATGTCTCTTATACGGCGGTCTCAAGGCTTTCTAACGACAATGATGAAGGAGTTATTGAATCACTCGTCTCAGGAGGAGACGGCCTTCTGCAGCCTGAGATCAGGCGTCGGGCAAGGCGCTGGCTGCATTGGCAGTGTTGACAATAAAAACCTGTCATGCCACCAATAAATGCAGCAATGACCAATAGGGTTGCTTGTGGAGAAAATTTGTCGTCGCCATCTTGTTTCGATGCTTCAAATTGTACTGAAAAGGCGACGCAGATGATTGCCCCTATCAGCAAGGCCAGAAACGCCCCTGTCAATGGACCGGCTATTGGTTGCAGGCAGTGCCTGGCACGATATTGAATTGGTGCAAGATAGGTAAACTTGGCTTTTATCTTATTGATATCAAGGTAATCTCCTCGTGCCCTAATCCACCCTCCCTTATTGGCATGTAGCTCTTCTAATGTGATGGTTTTTTCTTTGAGTCTATCAAACGCCTCTTTATCCGATGGGGTAAGATTGTCATATAGCGACTCTTTTTGGTAATCATCAAAAGCGGAGCGATTGAATAAATCGAGTAGTTCATCACTGATTTCCTTCGGCGTGAACCCGCATCCGGGAAAGCCAAATGCTGTAAAGTAAGGGGTGTTGTGACGTTTTTTAACGAGCATGACATTAAATCCCTGCGCGGCTCCTTTAGGGTGTTTATCAAGATAGTCTTTATGGTTTTTGAAGTAATAGACCTTGCCTTTTTGAAGGTTTTCTGGAGGAAGATGCTGTTGGCTTGGATCACTATTTAGCGGTGGCTCTTGTATAGAAATGAAATTTTTTAACGAAGTTTCTGAATTACCATGAATATGAATGGTCAAAGGTGTGTTCGAGCTTCTGTCAAAGGTTTTGTTGAAGTTGTCTTCACCAATCAAGGCCAAAATTACCTCGTAATAAGCAATTTCGTAAGCCATATTACAGTCGATGATGCTGAAGTTGTTTTTTAAGGCTGATAATGCGTCTGTCGCTTTAACCCCTTCTGCGACAATGTAGTGTGACTTACCCACTCTATCCATGAATGGTATTTGTTCATAGATGTCCATAGGTGGACAACTTTCTTTTACTATCTTTTCCAAATCACTCAACACCGTATCTTTCATCAGTAAATGTTTACTGAATTTATTGACATAGGTCTGTACAAACCGGCAACAATCTGTTGAATACATGGGGCCAGAGTTAAGTGTTGACATAAACAGGTCATCTACGGGGCTCGGTGATTCGATTAATTCCTCCAGTAGCGAGCAGCGTTGATAATACTTGTCACAGCCAAGTGCAAAGCACTGGGATACCATTCTGTTTAAATCGCGTTGGGTGGTTATGCCTGCAAAGACTGAATGAATAGAGTGCCTTTTTGGTAATGGCAGAATTTGTCTTCTTTTTTCTCGGAGTAATGGATTGAAGGCTAACGGGTCTCTATCTGGAGTATACCTTGGACTTTGTGTGTTTCCGGTAGCCGTTTCTTGTGCGACATTCAGGTTTTTCATACTGCCTGACACAGAGGCTATGGTTTGTTGACTGGCAGCTTTCATCATNGCATTTTAATGTTCCTGAATGTCTCTGGTTAATCCTCAGATAATAGGGTTCAGGAAAGTGTCAAGTTGGGTGGTGAATGTCAGTCAAATGTCTAAAAGTGGTGGGTTTTAGGGAGGCTTGATTTGCAAGGTGTCCGTCATTGTCGCCTCTGAGGACACCTGGCAGATATGACGTGCTTTAGCGACGCTTTGGAGTCCAGGCCCAAATCATTTCGGCCTTGATAGGCTCAACGCCTTTTTCATCGGTTATCGTGACAGCGACGGTGACTTCACCTTTTTCGGTGGTCTGAATCTGTTGAATTTGCGCATCAGTAAGGTGGGCTACCGCGTGGAGATCGCCAGTCGCTCGCTTTACATAATCAATATGCATGCTCTTGATTACCGGCACCCGGTCATCCGGTACATTCATTCCCACAATATAGCCCGTGGCGGATTCCGCCAGCAGCGCCATGGCGCAGGCATGGACGCTACCAATGTGGTTCTGCACCCGCTTGCGGTTTTTGATGGTCAGCCGGCTTTCCTGGTGGCTGAGATGATGAATATCTACTTTGGCCGTTCCGGCAAACTTGATGGCGGTGCCAAACACTTTCGTCAATAACCAGGATTGCATGAAAGGCGGGGCTTTCTGCGTCTTGGCGACAATACGGCTGAGTCGATTACCTGCCATGGTCATTCCTGTTTCTTATTGGGTTTCTGGGCGAAAAAAAAACGGGATCAGAAGCTCTGATCCCGTTTCCGGCTTAGGTTAACCGGCTTTGGCGATAATGTTATCCGCCGCTTCCTGGTAGGTCTGGATCTGGTCAAAGTTCAGGTAGCGATAGATATCACCCGCCATGGCGTTGATGTTTTTGGCATACGCCATGTATTCCTCAGCGGATGGAATCTTGCCGAGTATCGCACCAACCGCCGCCAGTTCTGCTGAACACAGGTAGACGTTGGCGCCGTCACCCAGACGGTTCGGGAAGTTACGGGTTGAAGTAGAGAGCACGGTCGCGCCGGGTTCTACGCGAGCCTGGTTACCCATGCACAGCGAGCAGCCCGGAATCTCGGTTCTGACGCCGGCTTTGTCGTAGATGTCGTAATAGCCTTCCTGCTCCAGCTGGCTCTTGTCCATCTTGGTGGGCGGCGACATCCAGAAGCGGGTCTGAAGCGGATCGCTGTTCTGTTCCAGCAGTTTACCGGCTGCACGGAAGTGACCGATATTGGTCATGCAGGAACCGAGGAAGACCTCGTCGATCTTGTCGCCGGCGACATCGGAGAGGGTACGGGCATCATCGGGATCGTTCGGGGCGCAGAGGATGGGCTCCTTGATGTCAGCGAGGTCGATATCAATGACAGCGGCATATTCAGCGTCAACATCCGCACGCATCAGTTGCGGGTTGGCCAGCCACTCTTCCATCTTCTTCGCACGACGCTCCAGGGTACGGGCGTCACCGTAACCTTCACTGATCATCCAGCGCAGCATGGTGATGTTGGACTTCAGGTACTCGCCGACGGATTCTTCCGAGAGTGTGATAGTACAGCCGGCCGCAGAGCGCTCGGCAGAAGCATCGGAAAGCTCAAACGCCTGCTCAGCGGTCAGGGTTTCCAGGCCTTCAATCTCAAGAATGCGGCCAGAGAAGATATTCTTCTTGCCTTTCTTCTCGACAGTCAACAGACCCTGCTTGATGGCGTACAGCGGAATGGCGTGAACCAGGTCGCGCAGGGTAATGCCAGGTTGCATTTCACCCTTGAAACGAACCAGTACGGATTCTGGCATGTCCAGCGGCATAACGCCGGTTGCAGCGGCAAAGGCGACCAGACCGGAACCGGCAGGGAAAGAAATACCCAGTGGGAAACGGGTGTGTGAGTCGCCACCGGTACCGACGGTGTCGGGCATCAGCATCCGGTTCAGCCAGCTGTGGATGATGCCGTCACCAGGGCGCAATGCAACACCGCCGCGGTTCATGATGAAATCGGGCAGGGTATGCTGCATCTCAACATCAACCGGCTTGGGGTAGGCTGCAGTATGGCAGAAAGACTGCATGACCAGGTCGGATGAGAAGCCCAGGCAGGCCAGGTCTTTCAGCTCATCACGGGTCATGGGGCCGGTGGTGTCCTGGGAGCCGACAGTGGTCATCTTCGGTTCGCAGTACTGGCCGGGGCGTACGCCGTCGACGCCACAGGCCTTGCCGACCATCTTCTGTGCCAGCGTGTAACCTTTGTTGCTGGCTACTGCATCAGCTGGGCGGCGGAAGACAGTGGAGTGTTCCAGGCCCAGTGCTTCACGGGCTTTGTCGGTCAGTCCGCGGCCGATGATCAGGTTGATACGGCCGCCGGCCTGGACTTCATCCAGAATGACGTCTGACTTGAAGGTGAACTCAGAGAGCACATCGCCGGATTCAGACAGAATCTTGCCGTCGTAAGGACGGATCTCAATAACGTCACCCATGTTGAGCTGATCGACCGGGGCTTCAAATACCAGTGCACCGGCATCTTCCATGGTGTTGAAGAAGATGGGCGCTACTTTGCTGCCTATGCAGATGCCGCCTGACCGCTTGTTAGGCACGCCCGGTATATCATCGCCAAAGAACCAGAGTACCGAGTTGGTGGCAGATTTACGGGAGGAGCCGGTACCCACGACATCACCGACGAAGGCTACCGGTATGCCCTGTGCCTTGATGGCTTCAATCTGGCTCATGGGGCCGGTCACACCGGGTTCTTCCGGCGTCAGACCATCGCGAGGCATTTTGTAGGCAGCACGGGCGTGAAGCGGGATATCGGGACGTGACCAGGCGTCAGGGGCAGGGGACAGGTCGTCGGTGTTGGTTTCGCCGGTGACTTTGAAAACCGCAACCTTGATGCTTTCCTGTACCTTGTTGCGCTGGGTGAACCACTCCGCGTCAGCCCAGGATTGCAGGACGGCTTTGGCGTTGTCGTTGCCGGCCTTGGCTTTTTCTTCCACGTCGTGGAAGGCGTCAAAGACCAGCAGGGTCTTTTTCAGCTGTTCAGCGGTCAGAGCGCCGAGGGCTGCGTCATCCAGTAGGCTGACCAGTGTCTCAATGTTATAGCCGCCCAGCATCATGCCCAGCAGTTGGACGGCTTTCTCTTTGGTCAGCAGGGAGGATTCGGACTCGCCTTTCGCCACGGCGGACAGAAAGCCGGCTTTCACGTAAGCGGCTTCATCAACACCGGGGGGAATACGGTTTTCAAGCAGATCCAGCAGGAAGTCTTCTTCTCCGGCGGGTGGATTCTTTAGCAGCTCTACCAGACCGGTGACCTGCTCGGCACTCAGAGGTTTAGGTGGTACACCTTCTGCAGCACGTTCTGCGACGTGGGCGCGATATGCTTCTAACACGTTTGATTTCCTCATCACTTCACCTGCCACGGAAGGTTTGGGCGGGCTTGTCATACGGGGTTCAGGCTGGACAGTTTCAGGGCTTGCCGGTTTTTTTATGGCGAAACGTACCGGAAAGGCGCTGATACGTCAGGGAATCCCGTGGCAAAACCAGCCTCTGGCAGGGCCATCGTCTGGGTTTATAGAATTTTTCTGGCGCCGAAAAGTATACTTGAAGGCCTCGGGCAAGTTAAGGAAATACCGAAATAGCCGGTATTTTGTTAGTGAATAGTGCCTTGGTCTGGGAACAAAAAAGCCGGTTTGGTGACCGGCTTTTTTGCTGTTGTCGTCTTTAGAAGCGGTAGAGCGTTTGTTCCAGTGGCTCCATGATGTCACGGGGTTTCAGGGTCAGCACGTCACACTCGATGGCGCCCAGCAGTAATTCGGCCGTATTTCCCATCAGGGCGCCTTTGATGCCGGTGCGGGCGACAGTACCCATAACTACAAGGTCAGCATCAATCCGCTTGGCAATGGCAGGGATCAGGGTTTCTGCCGGACCTTCCTCGACATGGATGTCTTCAGCAGGAATTTCATAACGGTCGGCAAAGGGTTTGCAGCCGGCCTGGTAGCTGAAGCGCATACCTTCCTGGGTCTGTTTGTCTGGATCTGCAGAGGACAGCATGGGGGCAGGGTGCGCAGAGGCAATATGACATTCGGCATCGGCGACGCCAGCGATAGCAGCCGCATATTCCAGAATCACTTCATTCAATACCTGATGCTCGCTGTCATTGGGGTTGGCATCAATGGCGGCGAGAATCTTGCCGTTGGTCCAGGGATCCGTATGCTTGACCATTAACACGGGCACCCGGCATTTACGCAGCAGGGACCAGTCCTCAGGGGTGCTGATGACCTTTGCAACGTTGTCAGCCCGCTTTGCCTGTTTGACGACCAGATCGCAGCCCTCTGCCTGGCGGACATGAATGATGGTTTCCACGGCATTGTTGTGCCACTGCTCGTGGGGAATTACGTCAAGACCTTCATCCTGCAGTGGTTTGATCAGGGTTTCCAGGACTTTGAGGGAGGCCTCATTGGCGCGAGGGTTGGGTGCCAGGGCATGAATGGTGGCGCCAGTGGCCTTTGCCAGTAACCGGGCTCTGGCCAGTGCGAGATGTTTGTCCTGCCTGGTGTCGACGATCACCAGCATCTTCTTGAGAGCACGCATGCCCGAATACCTCCCTATCCAATGTCATTTGACCAAGGTTTGATCAGATCATAGCCGAGGTAAAATACGCTGCGATTGATCTATGTCAATGCTGGTCTCTAATTTCAAACGCTCGTTCAAATCGTGGCGTACTTGCCTGTTTTGCTCAATGCCTGTAGAAGCGGATGGCGCTGAGAGGACAGCGGCCGTAAACCCGTGATTTATAGGTTTCCTGTGGGTAGAGCATGCCATTTTCCTGAGGGTTGCTGGCTGCCACTATGCGTTTGCTCATATGAAAGTTCAGTTGCTCGGGCGTATCGCTGCACACGGCATAGTTGACGGTCATTTTAACCCAGGTGTGTTCATGGGCAGGATCAAGTGTGGTGTCGTTGTCAAACAGATAGTTCAGGTCCGCTGTGTTCATGAAGTTATGTTTGAAGGTGACCAGGCAATTCGTGTTGGAATCAGTATGATCTGGAGGCATTAGCCAGAAGGTTCGCCAGTCAACGGAAGCGATAAATCGATGATGGTTCGATTGTTCCTCAAGAGTGTCACTTGCGTCTTCTTCTGTATTGGCGTCATCGTCACATTTACAAAACTGGTAATTGATTAGCGCCCTTACCGGTTGGCCACTGAGTAGTAATGTTTCCAGATCGTTATAGTGATGAACTGACAACGGTTGAGCGCTATGTCGGAATGCGTTGGAGGCAGAGAGGAGTGTGGGTGTCGAGAAGAAAAGGCAACAGAACAGGAGTATGCGATTCAGCGGCATGATTGACTGCCTCCTGATGATTGGTTTAAGGAAACGTTGCTATCCCGTTGAAGCGTAGACCTTTTTTGTTCGGCACTTGGTTTTGTTTCAGGTGTTTTTATAATGACCCCAACCTGACTGGGAGGAGTGAGAAAAAATGGGTGTGTTGCCAGAGTTGAATGAGTTCTTACTGTGCGAAACACCGGATGCCTGGATTCAAGCGGCATTGGAAAATCAGGATGTCCTATTGATCGATCATGCCAACTGTGAAAAGAAGGCTGCAGCAACTGCGCTCAACCTGATGTTCCGTTATGTCGAACATACCGATCTTCAGAACAAAATGTCCCGGCTGGCCAGAGAAGAGCTTCGCCACTTTGAACAGGTCTTTGCCATTATGCAGCAGCGGGGCGTTGAGTACCGGTATGTCTCGGCCTCCCGTTATGCAACGACGTTGCGCGATCATGTCAGAAAGCAGGAGCCGCTGCGTTTGATTGATACGCTGATTGTTGGTGCATTTATTGAGGCGCGATCCTGCGAGCGCTTTAGCAAGCTCGCGCCTTATTTGGATGATGAGCTGGCCAAGTTTTATCGCTCGCTGCTCAAGTCTGAGGCGAGACATTTCCAGGATTACTTGGTATTGGCTATGAATGTGTCAGAAGGGTCGATTACATCGCGCGTTGCGGATTTTGCAGAGATTGAGTGTGAAGCGATTTTACGGGCAGACACAGAGTTTCGTTTTCATAGTGGTGTACCCGTGAAAACGACTGAAGAGATTGTTGATGCCCAAACTGTTGAGACGGTTTAGTCTCGTTCTTCTGATCCCGACCTGTTTCAGAGGCTCGGGATCGGAAAATGTGCCAGGTTAAAATGGCCTTTGTTGAATTCCAGGTACCAGCCATCTTTGTCCCAGTCTCCCAGAACAATGCGTTGGGCGGGGATGTCGTCCAGTTGTACGGCGTGTGTTGCAGGACGGTGCGTATGGCCGTGCACCAGCGTTAGCGTTTGATGTGCCTGCATGATGTCCGAAACGGCTTCAGGTGTCACATCCATGATAGTCAGAGGTTTTGCGGAACCGGCATCGCGACTTTTGGTACGAAGCTTTTCCGCGATACGTTTTCGCGCTCGTAATGGTAGATGATTGAATAGCCATTGAATCAATGGGTTGCGAACGATTCTTCGAAACCGGAGGTAGCCGGTATCCAGGGTGCAGAGGCTATCACCATGCATCAGCAGAATCGGCGTTTCATCCAGTGTGACCAAGGTAGGATCATCCAGCCAGGTGGCACCGGTTTTGCGGCAGAAAGCCTTGCCAACCAGGAAGTCCCGGTTGCCGGGCATGAAGAAAACATGCCGACCTGTTGACGTGTAGCGGAGCAGGGCTTCGGCAATCTCAAGATGAAAACTGTCCATCGCGTCATCGCCAATCCAGTATTCAAAGAAATCACCCAGGATGTAGAGTGATTCTGCCTCAAGCGCCTTGCCTTGCAGGAAACCATGGAATGCCCGGGCGACATCGGGTCGCTCGGGCATCAGGTGAAGGTCTGAGATAAAGAGACTAGGCAACGACCGCAGGCTCCACCACTTCGGCGGATTCGATGATGACATCTTCCACGGGGACGTCCTGGTGGAAGCCAGCATTGCCGGTCTGGACAGACTTGATCTTTTCGACCACATCCATGCCATCAACGACTTTGCCGAATACGGCGTAACCCCAGCCCTGGGCGTCTTTGCTGGTGTGGTTGAGGAAGTCGTTGTCGGCAACATTGATGAAGAACTGGGCCGTGGCGGAGTGGGGATCCATGGTACGGGCCATGGCAATGCTGCCGGTAACGTTCTTCAGGCCATTATTGGCTTCGTTTTCAATGGGATTGGCCGTGTCTTTTTCCTTCATCTCAGGCTCAAAACCGCCGCCCTGAACCATGAATCCGTTGATGACACGGTGAAAAATGGTGTTGTTGTAGTGGCCCTTTTTCACATACTCCAGAAAGTTTGCGACAGTCTTGGGCGCCTTCTCGGCATCCAGCTCCAGTTTGATGTCACCGAAATTGGTGTGAAGAATTACCATATACGTGCCTTAGATGCTGTTACTACTGGCAGACCGCAGCTTCAGTTTGTGAAAACAATCGCTGAAGCGAGTTGTGGTCTGGATGGTTGCTGCTATCCATTGAGGGCGCAGATTGGCCATATGATAGCTTCAGATTTCTCCAAGACCAATGCCTTGTTGGCTTTGCTGTCGGTATTGTCCGATAAAATAACGCGGGTTTGCCCGTGATTCCGGCGAAGGCGGGGGATTTAACTGTTATAGTGATAGTGGTAATCTCTGCGTCTAATTGACAATTGGCATTTCCCACCCTGCTGATTTCCGGCAGAGGCGCATTCCCACTAAGGATTTACTATGACACGCAGGATACCGGGTCTGGTTACCACTGCATTGCTGGCAGTTATGATTCTGGTGACTGGCGGCTGTAATACCATGGAAGGCCTTGGCAAGGATATTCAGGCCCTGGGCAACAAGATTGAACAGAGTGCCGGGCAGTAAGCGTATCCGACGCTGATTTCGCGTTTCTTCAGATTACTGTCTATCAACCGTTTATTTTCTGAGTTTCACCGGCATACGATGAGTACCACAGACAAACCCAGCCATTTTCTTGAGCAGATCATTGATAAAGATCTGGCCGACGGCAAGTTCGCTTCCATCTGTACCCGTTTCCCACCGGAGCCTAACGGCTTTCTGCATGTGGGGCACGCCAAGTCCATCTGTCTGAACTTCGGACTGGCTGAAAAATACCAGGGGCAATGTAACCTGCGCTTTGACGATACCAATCCGGAAAAGGAAGAACAGGTATACGTCGATGCGATCAAGGAAGACGTACGCTGGCTGGGCTTCCAGTGGGCGGGCGAGGTGCGTTATGCCTCCGATTACTTTGATACTTTCTACGAGTGGGCATTGCACCTGATTCGAGAAGGCAAGGCTTACGTCTGTGACCTGTCACCGGAAGAAGCCAGTGAATACCGGGGCTGGGCCACCAAGCCGGGTAAGGATAGCCCTTACCGTACGCGCAGTGCTGAAGAGAACCTGGATCTTTTTGAGCGCATGCGCGCCGGCGAATTTGATGAAGGCGCCAAGGTGCTGCGGGCCAAGATTGATATGGCCAGCTCCAACATGAACCTGCGCGACCCGATCCTGTACCGGATTCGCAAGCAGTCCCATCACCAGACCGGTGATAAGTGGTGCATCTACCCGAGCTATGACTTTGCCCATGGCCAGGAAGATGCCATTGAAGGGATTACTCATTCCATCTGCACGCTGGAATTTCAGGATCACCGGCCTCTGTACGATTGGTTCATTGAAAACCTGCCGGTTCCCCATAAGCCGCGCCAGTATGAGTTTGCGCGTCTCAACCTGAACTACACCGTAACCAGTAAGCGTAAGCTGAAGAAGCTGGTGGATGAAGGGGTTGTATCCGGTTGGGATGATCCGCGGATGCCAACGATCTCTGGCATGCGTCGCCGTGGCTATACACCATCCGCCATTCGCAAATTCTGCGACATGATCGGTGTGACCCGTTCCGACGGTATCGTGGATGTAGCCATGCTGGAGCATGCGATCCGTGATGACCTGAACGAAAATGCGGCCCGGGCCATGGCTGTACTGGATCCGCTGAAAGTCGTCATTACCAATCTGCCGGAAGGCGAGGTTCAGGAAATGACTGCGGCGGCACACCCTAACCGTCCTGAGCTGGGTGAGCGTGTTCTGCCATTTACCCGCGAGATTTACATCGACCGGTCAGATTTCACCGAAGACACCACTCTGTCCCGTAAGAAATTCAAACGTCTGGTGCTGGGTGAGTGGGTTCGTCTGCGCAGCGCCTATGTCATTCGGGCTGACGAAGTGGTCAAGGATGATGACGGCAAGATCGTTGAAGTCCGTGCTACGCTGGTGCCGGGCACTGTCGGGGAGAATCCGCCGGAGAATATTCGTCCCCGTGGTGTGATTCACTGGGTTTCGGCGACGCAAGGGCGTCAGGCAGAACTGCGTATCTACGACCGTCTGTTTACCCACGAAGCGCCTGATCGTGGTGAAGAAGATTTCATGAAGCATGTAAATCCTGAATCACTGGCGGTGATGCAGGCCTGGATTGAGCCGGGGCTTGCTGATGCAAAGCCGGAGCAGGGCTTCCAGTTTGAGCGGGAAGGGTACTTCGTGGCGGATCGTTTGGATCACACGGCTGAAAACCCCGTTTTCAACCTGACCATCGGCCTCAAGGATACCCAGGGTAAATAATGATCCCCTGTGCCGGTTTTTCTGCAGTGGGAAGGCCGGCCCATCACGTTTGGGTAAAAAGACAGTAAACAGGACGACACCGTGCTTCAGATTTATAACACACTGACCCGAAAGAAAGAGCCCTTTACCCCGCTGGATGGCAACAATGTCCGGATGTATGTCTGCGGCATGACGGTTTATGACTTCTGCCATATCGGTCATGCACGGACTGTGACGGCGTTTGATGTGGTGGCCCGCTACCTGCGTGCCCGTGGTTATAACCTGACCTATGTGCGCAACATCACCGATGTGGATGACAAGATCATTCGCCGTGCCCTGGAAAACGGTGAGTCTATTGATGTGCTGACTGACCGGATGATTGCCGCCATGCGTGAGGATTTCCGTCAGCTGGGTAACCTGGATCCGGATGAGGAGCCCCGTGCAACCGCGCATGTTGACGGCATGATCACCATGATCGAAGGCCTGATTGAAAAGGGCTTTGCCTATGCGCCGGGTAATGGTGACGTTTATTACCGCGTGCGTAAGTTTGAGGGCTACGGCAAGCTGTCCGGCAAGGTGTTAGAGGAGCTGGAATCAGGTGCCCGCATCGAGGTGGATGAACAGAAAGAAGATCCGTTGGATTTTGTGCTCTGGAAAGGCGCTAAGCCTGAAGAGCCATCCTGGGATTCCCCTTGGGGTAAGGGGCGTCCAGGGTGGCATATCGAATGCTCGGTGATGGGTAAGTGCTGCCTGGGCGAAACCTTTGATATTCATGGTGGTGGTTCCGACCTCAAGTTCCCTCACCATGAAAATGAGATTGCCCAGAGTGAAGCGGCCAATGGCGTTACATTCGTGAATACCTGGATGCATTCCGGTGCTATTCGCGTTGATAATGTGAAGATGTCCAAGAGCCTTGGCAACTTCTTCACCATTCGCGAGGTGCTGGAAAAGTACAATCAGGAGCTGGTGCGCTACTTCCTGATCTCCAGTCAGTATCGCAGCCCGATGAACTACTCCGAAGATAGTCTGAAAGAAGCGGGTATCCGCCTTGAGCGTCTTTATACTGCGCTGAAGGATTTGGATCTCTCCGGTGTTGAAGTGCCAGAAAATCATCCGTTTGAGCAGCGCTTCTTTGCCGTGATGGATGACGACTTCAATACACCTGAAGCACTGGCTGTACTGTTTGAACTGGTGCGTGAACTGAACCGGGTACGCAGTGAAGATGTCAGTAAGGCGCTGCCTCTGGCGGCACTGCTGCGCAAGCTGGGTGGTATTCTTGGGATTCTTCAGGGAGAGCCGGAAGCGTTCCTGAAGTCTGGGGCTGATGTTGATGAAGCCTGGATTCAATCCATGATTGATCAGCGTGTTGCTGCCAAGAAAAATCGAGATTTCGCCGAGGCTGACCGGATTCGTGACGAACTCGCGTCGAAAGGCGTGATTCTGGAAGACAGTCGTGAAGGTACAACCTGGCGTATTGAACGTTAAAAATAGATGCTGAAACCCCCGGATTTCGGGGGTTTTTTTATGGGGCATTATTTTGTTTTTGAATGTTTTTAGTGTGGCTTAGCCACCGGTGGATGACCATTAAATAGACAGTACCACTTTCGTGCAGTTATCCCGGCGATTCTCGAACATATCATAACCCTCGCAGCCTTCTTGCAGCGTAATGCGATGAGAAATGATGGCGGATAAATCGTAGCGACCGGACTTGGCAACGTCTTTCAATGTTTCCATATAGGCACGCGCGGGGCATCGTCCCGAAACAATCGTCAAATTTTTATCGTAGGCTTGAGTTGGGCTGATGGTGAAATGCGGTTCATTATGAACGCCCGCGATGGAAATGATTCCGCCTGGTCGAACCAGGTCGAAGGCTAGTGAGCTGGCCTGGGGGCTGCCAACCATTTCGATCACAGCATCTGCGCCGCGGCCATCTGTTGAGTCATTAATGACCTGTATGGCGTCGGTGGTGTCAAAGTTAATTGGCGTGGCGCCAAAACGTTCAGCGATGGCCAATCGCTCGGGAATACGGTCAATAATAAAAACGCTTTCGGCGCCTTGTTCAAGAGCGCCCACTGCTGCCATCATGCCGACCGGGCCGCAGCCGACAATGGCGCAGATCCCACCTGGTTTAATGGCGGCGGATTTGGCGGCGTGGTAACCGGTGGACAAGATGTCTCCCAGCATCAGGCTTTGCTCATCTGACAGTGCCGGTGAGGGTTTCATTAATGTGTGCTGAGCATTGGGAACCCGTACATACTCAGCTTGTGCGCCCTGTAGCCCCTGTCCATGTTGAACCCAGCCAAATACCTGGCTTGCCTGGCATCGGCTGGTCAATCCTTTCCGGCAGAAATAGCAATGCCCGCAGCTGGTGGAGAACGCGCTGACGACACGATCGCCGATGGATAGGTTGTTGACGTCTTTACCCAGTTCGACGATTTCCCCCATAAATTCATGCCCCATCACTGTGCCATGGTCCAATCCGGATTCTCTGCCGTGATAAACATGCAGGTCAGATCCGCAAATGGCGCAGAGTTTTACCTTAACGATGGCGTCTAGCGGGTGGCAGATCTCAGGATCGGCAACGGTGGTTGTGAGCAATACGTTCAATACCATCAAATACCAGTGCTTTCATGGCAGCTCCGCTATCAGGTCGGAAGAATAGGGCGGTTAAAACATAGCACTTTCTCTGGATGGGGATGGACGAACAGATGTTGTGTCTGGATCCGTTGCCTTGTTTGGGTTTGGTTCTTCTTGTTTGCGGCTGGTTGTAGGTAAAACAGCTTTGAACACTGGGCATTTTTACTGTCAAAGATCAATGCAATGGTGCTTGTGTCACGGGTTGCGTCTTGCGTTAAGTCAATATGAGTGTGGGTGGCTGGTGGTAACTTGGTACGCATACGTTTTGGGTGCTGTCGCGCATAGGGCGACAGGCTTAGCTGTAATGCTGATATGGAGTGTTAACCATGAGTGCCTTCAAGTTTTTCATGCCGACCATCAACCACATGGGGGAAGGATGTCTGGCTGAAGCGATCAACGATATTGTTGGATTTGGCCTTAAGAAAGCGCTGGTTGTGACAGACAAAGTGCTGAACGATATTGGTCTGGTCGGCGATGTGGTTGAGCAGCTGGGTGAAAAAGGGATTGCCAGCGTTATTTATGATGGCACTCAGCCTAACCCGACCTGCGAAAACGTACTTGATGGTCTTGCACTGCTGCAGGAAAATGACTGTGACTTCGTCATTTCTCTCGGTGGTGGTTCTCCCCACGATTGCGCCAAAGGTGTTGCGCTCGTTGCAACCAATGGTGGTGAAATCAAGGATTACGAAGGCGTCGATGTTTCCGGCAAGCCTCAGCTGCCGCTGGTTGCGATTAATACGACTGCAGGTACTGCCTCAGAAATTACCCGTTTCTGCATTATCACTGACGTGAAGCGTCACGTGAAAATGGCAATCGTTGACAAGAACACCACGCCGATCATGTCCGTCAATGATCCGGCTCTGATGAAGGGTATGCCGGCTTCCCTGACTGCTGCGACTGGTATGGATGCCCTGACCCATGCGGTAGAAGCGTATGTCTCTACGATTGCTACGCCTGTCACTGACTGCTGTGCGCTGAAAGCTATCAAACTGATTGCTTCTTACCTGCGTCGTGCGGTCGACAATGGTGAAGACATGGAAGCCCGTGATCAGATGGCGTACGCGCAGCTGTTGGCCGGTATGGCATTCAACAATGCCAGCCTGGGTTACGTTCATGCAATGGCGCACCAGCTGGGTGGTTTCTACGATCTGCCTCACGGTGTGTGCAACGCTGTCCTGCTGCCTCACGTTCAGCAGTACAATGCGCAGGTTAGCCCGGGTCGTCTGGCTGATGTGGCGCGTGCCATGGGTAAAGATGTTGAGGGTATGGAAGCGCCTCAGGCTGCTGAAAAAGCGCTGGAGGCGATCCGTGAACTGTCAGCGTCTGTCGGTATCCCTGCAGGCCTGCGTGAGCTGAATGTGAAAGAGGAAGATCTGGATCTGCTCGCAGAGAATGCGCTGAAGGATGCCTGTGGTCTGACCAATCCCAAACAGGCGACTCACGAAGAGATCGTGGCTATCTATCGCAATGCGATGTAATCGATAGTTGAAAAAAAGGCCGGGCTTCATGTCCGGCCTTTTTTGTTTGTGTGGCTTATGCGTCCGGATGGAGGTGCTCGGCAGCGTAGAGCGTATTTTCCAGGAGGGTTGCGACAGTCATGGGGCCGACACCGCCAGGTACTGGTGTGATCCAGGAGGCACGCTCAGCGGCGGCTTCAAATTCTACGTCGCCAACCAGTTTGCCGCTTTCCAGGCGGTTGATGCCCACGTCAATCACGATGCTGCCTGGTTTGATCCACTCGCCTTTGACCAGTCCTGGTTTCCCGACACCCACAACAACGATATCAGCACTGGCTACTTCTGATGCCAAGTTTTCAGTGAAGCGGTGTGCAGTCGTTGTAGTGCTACCTGCAAGGAGCAGTTCAAGCATCATTGGGCGGCCAACGATATTTGAGGCGCCGACAATCGTGGATTTCATACCGCGCAGGCATTCACCGGTGCTTTCCAGTAGCGTCATGACACCCTTGGGGGTGCAGGGGCGCAGCATCGGGTTACGCTGGCAGAGGCGTCCAATATTGTAGGGGTGAAAACCGTCAACATCTTTGTCCGGGCGGATGCGCTCGATCACGTGCGTGCTGTTGATGTGGGCAGGAAGGGGAAGCTGAACCAGGATGCCGTCGATTTCAGGATCATTGTTCAGGTTATCAATCAGGGTGAGCAGCTGTTCTTCAGTAGTGGCGGTGGGGAGGTCATAGGAGCGAGAGAGGAAGCCGACTTTTTCGCAGTCCCGCCGTTTCTTGCCGACATAAACGCGGGAAGCGGGGTCTTCGCCCAGGAGTATCACCGCCAGACCCGGGGTGCGGAGACCGTGTTCCTGTCTTGTTTTTACAGCAGCAGCTATGCGGTCCGTGATCCCGTCAGCAATGCGTTTGCCATCAATGATCTTTGCTTGCATGAGATGTGACTTGTTTTTTCTGTTTCAGGAAGGCGGGGAGTATGACAGATTTTCGGCGGTAAATCGTGGCATGGGTCAACGCATAACGGGGCATATTATTTCTTGGCCTGGAATTTTTTCGATTGCGGTTGAACTCGCTGCAGTGTTTCAAGTTGGCTTGTGAGCACGCGTTGTAATCCGATTTTGTCGCTTCCCTCAAAAATGTTCTTTAATAAAGGAAAGCATGTGGGTGGCATTTTCGTTAACAGCATTTTGTAAGTCCTCGTTTCCTAACGGAAAAAGGTAGTCGATGAGGCGTTGACGAACTGAAAGGCTGCGGGTAATATTCGCCCCGTCGTTGAGCAGCACTCATGCCGCTTCGCAGCGTCTGATTCGGGGTATAGCGCAGTCTGGTAGCGCGCCTGCTTTGGGAGCAGGATGTCGGGAGTTCGAATCTCTCTACCCCGACCAGTTACAACCTGTGATATAAAGGGTATATGCGCCCGTAGCTCAGTTGGATAGAGCAACGGCCTTCTAAGCCGTGGGTCGCAGGTTCGAATCCTGCCGGGCGCGCCATGCAGTGTTTCTGATCGGTTTTCTTTGCCAGTCTTTGAAAAGCGTTTTGTTGGTTCGATGATGTGTTGTCTGGTTTGCGAGTAGGGCTTGCATCCTGCTTAAAAATCAGTACGATGCGCTTCGCAACTGGCCGGTGAGTTTCTTTCTGGCGGTATGAATTTAGTGGTGGGCGTAGCTCAGTTGGTAGAGCTCAGGATTGTGACTCCTGCGGTCGTGGGTTCGACTCCCATCGTCCACCCCACTTAATTCGTTGTTGTAGTGTGTTGATATTTTGCTGGTGGGCGTAGCTCAGTTGGTAGAGCTCAGGATTGTGACTCCTGCGGTCGTGGGTTCGACTCCCATCGTCCACCCCAGTTTTTAAAAGTTTCCTGCCAGGTTGGCGGGATTTTGTGCGGAAGTGGTGGAATTGGTAGACACGCTGGATTTAGGTTCCAGTGCCGAAAGGCGTGAGAGTTCGAGTCTCTCCTTCCGCACCATGCATTGTTAAAAATGGGGATAAGCTTGCCTTATCCCCATTTTTCGTATGTGGCGAAAAGGTCATCTTGGTATCGTGCTGATATCCAAGTGCCTTTTGGTTGCCAATAATAAGCGCATAAAAGACTGTCTTCCGGGGATTGATGTAGTTGCAGGGTATATGCATCGGCTATTCAGTGATGCATGAGAATTTGATACCCTGTCACACTTTTCAGTGACCGAATGTTGCTACAGCTGGTTTTATGAGGAATACCCATGCAAGTCTCACTTGAAACGACTTCCGGCCTTGAGCGTCGCCTGACTATCGTTGTTCCGGCGGCTGATGTGGATGCCAAGGTTGAGGAGCGTCTTAAGGAAATGAGCCGCCGTGTCCGTCTGGATGGTTTCCGTCCGGGCAAGGTACCGTTCAAGGTGGTTAAGAAGCGTTACGGAAAGGGCGCTTATCAGGAAGTACTGGGTGAGGTTATGCAGACCTCCTACATGGAAGCGATTTCCAGCGAGGAACTCCAGCCTGCCGGTTCCCCCAGTGTAGAACCCAAGGTCATGGAAGAAGGTAAGGACTTCGAGTTCATTGCCACCTTTGAAGTGTACCCGGAAATCGCTCTGGAAGACTTCGCCCAGATCAAGGTCGAAAAGCCTGTGAGCACTGTCCAGGATGCTGATGTTGATAACATGCTCAACACCCTGCGTGAACAGAGCCGTACCTGGGAAGTGGTTGAGCGCGCTGCCGAGAGCGGTGACCAGGTAGAGATTGACTACGTTGGTACCCTGAACGGTGAAGCGTTTGAGGGTGGCAGTGCTGAAGATCAGAAGCTGGTGCTGGGCTCTGGTCAGATGATCCCTGGTTTTGAAGATGGCCTGATTGGTGCTTCTGCCGGTGAAGAAAAAGTGCTTGAGCTGACCTTCCCCGAAGAGTACCACTCAGAAGAACTGAAAGGTCAGCAGACTACCTTTACCGTTAAGGTTAAAGCTGTCAGTCAGCCTGTTCTGCCGGAAATGAACGATGAGTTCTTTGCCAAGTATGGTGTTAAAGAAGGCGGCGAAGAAGCGTTTCGTGAAGAAATTCGCAAGAACATGGAACGAGAGCTGCGTCAGTCTATCAAGACCAAGATCAAAAACCAGGTAATGGATGGGCTGCTGTCTGTTCACAATCTGGATGTTCCCCAGGCGCTGGCTGCGCAGGAAATTGATCGCCTGCGTCATCAGGCTGTCGCACAGTTTGGTGGTGTGAACAGCGGTATTGACCCGAAAAACCTGCCGGCTGAACTGTTTAAAGATGAAGCTGACAAGCGCGTCAAGCTGGGTTTGCTGGTCGGTGAGATCGTTAAGGTTAAAGAGATCAAGGTCGATGATAACCGTGTGCGCAGCATGATCGAAGATATTGCTTCTGCCTACCAGCAGCCTCAGCAGGTGATTGACTGGTACTACAGCAATGAACAGCAGCTGAGCCAGGTGCAGTATGTTGTACTGGAAGAACAGGTGGTGGATACTATTCTCGATGCTGCACAGGTTTCTGAGGCCGAGTGCAGTTACAAAGAGGCGATCAAGCCTGCTCAACAACATGCCGCTGAAGAAGAGACCGAAGCTTAAGGTCTTGGCCTGCTGATATTTCTTCTCAGCAAGATCGGAGCACTGTCGGAGACAGTGCTCCCACACCGACAAGGAGCCATTCCAGGATATGTCCAGATTCACTGATTACAGCGCTCCCCAGATTTCGGCAGCCGGTGGGCTGGTGCCCATTGTGGTGGAGCAGTCTGCCAGGGGTGAGCGTTCCTACGATATCTATTCCCGCTTGTTAAAAGAGCGGGTTATTTTTATGGTGGGCCAGGTTGAAGATTACATGGCTAACCTGATTGTCGCCCAGATGCTGTTTCTGGAGTCTGAAAATCCGGATAAGGATATTCATCTTTATATCAACTCACCCGGCGGTTCGGTCACGGCAGGCATGGCAATCTATGACACTATGCAGTTTATCAAGCCGGATGTCTGTACCTATTGTGTCGGACAGGCCGCCAGTATGGGGGCATTGCTGCTGGCTTCCGGTGCTGCGGGTAAGCGTTATTGTCTGCCGCACTCCAGGGTGATGATTCATCAGCCTTTGGGTGGTTTCCAGGGTCAGGCGTCCGATATTGAAATTCACGCCAAAGAGATTCTGACCATCAAGGACAAGCTGAACAAGGTTCTGTCACATCATACGGGCCAGCCCATGGAAGTGGTTGAAAGAGATACTGATCGTGACAACTTTATGGATGCCCTTCAGGCCAAGGAGTATGGTCTGATTGATGAGGTGATGGATAAGCGCCAGGTTTCCGAGTAGGAGCCTGGGCTGACCCATGGTATTTCGGGTGGTCAGTAGCACGGACAAGGCGATTACCTTTTCTCTGTCTGACCCCTTGAAATATGACGGTAAAACCAGCATCTTGTTGTTAAAGGGTTATCCCAGAAAACAGGGTATTTGAATGACCGACCAGAGCAACGGCAAGGGTGATGATAGCGGCAAGCTGCTTTACTGCTCCTTCTGCGGCAAAAGCCAGCATGAAGTGCGGAAGCTGATTGCGGGCCCATCGGTCTTTATTTGCGACGAGTGTGTTGATCTCTGTAACGATATTATCCGTGAAGAGGTCCAGGAAGCGGCACCAGAAGGTAGTAGTGACAAGCTTCCCGCACCCAGAGAGATCAAAGATATTCTAGATGAGTATGTTATAGGTCAGCAGCGTGCTAAGAAGGTACTGTCTGTTGCCGTCTATAACCACTACAAGCGACTCCAGGCGGGTGAAAGCCGCAACAAAGATGATGTGGAGCTCGGAAAGAGTAACATCCTTCTGGTGGGGCCGACGGGCTCCGGTAAGACATTGCTTGCTGAAACGCTGGCGCGTCTGTTGAATGTCCCTTTCACTATTGCAGACGCAACGACGTTAACAGAAGCAGGTTATGTGGGTGAAGATGTCGAAAACATCATCCAGAAGTTACTTCAGAAATGCGATTATGATGTAGAAAAGGCTCAGATGGGCATTGTCTATATCGATGAAATCGATAAGATTTCAAGAAAGGCCGATAATCCGTCCATTACCCGGGATGTGTCAGGTGAGGGCGTTCAGCAGGCACTTCTCAAGCTGATTGAGGGCACTGTGGCATCGGTGCCGCCTCAGGGGGGGCGCAAGCATCCTCAGCAAGAATTTTTACAAGTTGATACCTCCAACATTCTCTTTATTTGTGGTGGTGCATTTGCGGGTCTGGAAAAGGTGATTCGTGACCGGACTGAAAAGGGTGGTATTGGCTTTTCTGCAGATGTCAAAAGCAAAGATGTCAAGAAGAGTCTTGGTGAAACATTCAAGGATGTTGAGCCAGAAGATCTGGTTAAATATGGTCTGATTCCTGAGTTTGTCGGTCGACTGCCGGTTGCAGCTACGCTTGAAGAATTAGATGAAGAGGCGCTGGTCAGAATTTTGACTGAGCCTAAAAATGCTTTGACCAAACAGTACGCGCGTCTTCTAGAAATGGAAGGTGTGGACATCGATTTTCGTGACGAAGCACTTCGAGAAGTGGCTCGACAGGCGATGGAGCGAAAGACGGGTGCTCGTGGTTTGCGTTCCATTCTTGAGAATGTGTTGCTTGAGATTATGTATGACGTGCCTTCGGATAAGACTATTTCCAAGGTGGTCATTGATGGCAATGTCATTCGGGGTGAAACCGCACCTATTTTGCTTTACGACAATACTGAAGCGCAAAAAGTACTGCCAGAAGAGTAAGTCATTTTGCAGGGTGACAATCATGCGATTGTCACCCTATTTTTCTTTTGTTGCCTTCTTTCTCACCTCTGCTCATTCTCATTCTTTGTGTTCAGACCATTTTTTATTTATATTTCAATAATTTTGGTTAATGCTGACAAAGTGGTCAGCGTTTTTTGATGCAGGTCATTTTGTCCTTGTATTTTTGTTCGTAAGCCCTCATCTTAGTGATTGTAAGGCGGTCTGCAGTAGTTGCTGGCGCTGTACTGAGTTGTCAGCGTGTTCTCTGGCCGTCAGGAGTATCAGAAGAGAGGGCTGCGTATGGAAAATCAGGATCTCACCCGCTGCCATGAGACGGTGGAGCTACCGCTTTTGCCACTCCGGGATGTTGTCGTCTATCCCCATATGGTTATTCCTTTGTTTGTTGGAAGGGATAAATCGATTAAAGCCCTTGAAAAGGCAATGAGCGGTGATCGTCGCGTGCTGCTTGTCGCTCAGAAGAATGCCCAAGATGACGATCCGGCTCCTGCTGAAATCTACGAGGTTGGGACACTATCAACCATCTTGCAAATGCTGAAGCTGCCTGATGGAACGGTCAAGGTTCTGGTGGAAGGGGCCGCAAGAGCGAATATTACCGAATTCCGGGATAGTGGCGACTATTACACAGCACTTGCTGATGTTCAGGAATCCATACAGGTTGAAGCACGCCGCACTGAAGTTTTGACGCAGACGCTCTACAGCAAGTTTGAGCAATATGTGCAGCTTAGCAAAAAAGTGGGGACAGAAGTCCTCAACTCCCTCACGGAGGTGGACGACCCAGAGAGACTGGCAGACACCGTTTCTGCCCATATGGTTCTCAAAATAGAAGACAAGCAAAAAATTCTGGAAGTTAATGACATATTCGAACGGCTTGAGTACCTGATAGCACTGATCGAAACCGAGATTGATCTGCTTCAGGTTGAAAAGCGGGTGAGGGGTCGTGTCAAGAAACAGATGGAAAGGAGTCAGCGGGAATACTATCTGAATGAGCAGATGAAGGCCATTCAGAAAGAGCTGGGTAGCATTGAAGATGGTGTCGATGAATTAGATAGCCTCAAGGAGAAAGTAGAGGCTGCAGGCATGACAGCTGAAGCGCTCGACAAGTCCATGTCAGAGCTGAAGAAGCTGAAGCAGATGTCACCAATGTCAGCAGAAGCCACAGTCGTTCGCGGTTATATTGACTGGATGCTGAGTATTCCCTGGAAAAAACGTAGCAAAGTTCGTCATGATCTGAAAAAAGCGGAAACAATCCTCAATGAAGATCATTATGGTCTGGAGGAAGTTAAGGATCGGATTCTTGAGTATCTGGCGGTTCAGCAGCGTGTCCGTAAGATCAAGGGACCTGTTTTGTGTCTGGTTGGGCCTCCAGGGGTGGGTAAGACGTCCTTAGGTGAGTCTATAGCCAGGGCTACCAATCGTAAGTTTGTTCGCATGGCACTGGGTGGTGTGCGTGATGAAGCTGAAATTCGAGGTCACAGAAGAACCTATATTGGTTCCATGCCCGGCAAGCTGGTACAGAAAATGGCCAAGTCGGGTGTCAAGAATCCGCTTTTTCTCCTCGATGAAATTGATAAGATGGGTTCTGATATGCGCGGTGACCCAGCATCTGCATTGTTGGAAGTGCTGGATCCAGAGCAAAACAACAGTTTCAATGACCACTATCTTGAAGTGGATTACGATCTTTCTGATGTTATGTTTGTCTGTACCTCTAATTCCATGAACATCCCGGCACCACTGCTGGATCGTATGGAGGTGATCAGAATCCCGGGTTATACCGAGCAAGAGAAAATCAATATCTCTGAACGGTATCTATTGCCTAAGCAGCTTAAAAACGCCGGTCTGAAGAAGGGCGAAACCCAATTTGATGAGAATACCATTCGTGATCTTGTGCGTTATTACACGCGCGAGGCCGGTGTTCGAGGATTGGAGCGTGAAATCGCCAAAATATGCCGGAAGCTGGTGAAGGAGCAGGCGTTAGGTGTTCATGATGTGCCAGGCAAAATCGTGCCAGACGATCTTGAGCATTATTCTGGCGTTCAGAAATTCACCTATGGCCTCGCCGAAGAGAAGGATCAGATAGGTCAGGTAACCGGCCTGGCCTGGACCCAGGTGGGGGGGGAGTTACTGACAATCGAAGCTGTGGCGACTAGCGGTAAAGGCCAGGTCATCAAGACGGGGTCTCTGGGCGATGTCATGCAGGAGTCCATTCAGGCCGCAATGACAGTTGTGAGAAGTCGGGCGCCTGTTTTAGGTATCAAGCCTGATTTTCATGAGACCCACGATGTGCATATCCATGTGCCGGAAGGGGCGACACCGAAGGATGGTCCTAGTGCGGGGATTGCTATGTGCACGGCACTGGCTTCCGTATTTACTGGCATTCCGGTACGTGCCGATGTGGCGATGACGGGGGAAATTACCTTGCGTGGGCAAGTTCTGGCGATTGGCGGCCTGAAAGAAAAACTGTTGGCGGCCCACCGTGGCGGGATCAAAACCGTGATCATTCCTGCTGAGAATAAGAAGGATCTCAAGGAGATTCCGGATAATATCAAGCAGGATCTTGAGATCTGTCCGGTCAAGTGGATTGATGAAGTGCTGGAGTTGGCATTGAAGTTTATGCCGGATCCGCAGTCTAAGGATCAGGATGTCGCTGTCGAGGATGCGAACGGAAAAGCAGATGCTGCCCGTGGCGATCTGGTCAGTACACACTGAAATCGTTGTTAAACCATGGCGGGCTTAGGCTCGCCATGGGTGTTTATGATTAATATTCTTCGATTTTCTACACGACCTGCCGGAAAATAGTCTATTTATACTGATTCTGCATCTCTGAAACCCTTGCAGGGCGGGGCTTTCTTGACAGTGACTGAAGCGTATTGGTATAAAACTTTGCGGTTTTTGCAGGTCGAAATTTATGGCAGTTCCTTCCGGTATGCCCATTCAGTCATCACCCCTTTCTGGTTAGTGTGTGACAGAAATAACCGGAAAAACTGGTGAAGCATGTACCACGATGGCTGAGCCCTTGCGTAGGCCATCGAAACACCACGTCACAAGAAGGGGAATGAAGTGAACAAGTCTGAACTGATCGAGACAATTGCTGAATCTGCGGATATCCCGAAAGCAGCTGCCGGTCGCGCGCTGGATGCGGTTGTAGAGTCCATTACCAGTGCATTGAAGAGTGGCGACCAGGTTGCCCTGGTTGGATTTGGAACATTTGGTGTCAAGGAGCGTGCTGCACGTACAGGCCGTAACCCTCAGACTGGCCAGCCGATCCAGATTGCCGCAGCCAAGATTCCCAGCTTTAAAGCGGGTAAGGCTTTGAAGGACGCGGTGAATTAAACATAACTGATGCTCACCCTGTAACGTGAACGGTGATGCCTGTTCGGAGCTGTTCCGTTATAAGCGCAAACTTTCGGTGCATGGGGTTGAGATGAAAAAGGCGTATCCATGGATACGCCTTTTTATTATTATTCACTACTTTTCATCCTATGACGTGCACAGTAGGCCTTGGCCGGTGATGCCCGCTAAGTCTGAAGCAGGGATTGACCGGTTGACTATCAGGTTGTTGCATTCATACAGAATTCGATTCACAGGACGTTGTTGAGGTTTCTATGCTGCAAAACACGAGGGATAAGGCCCAGGGCTGGATCGCCAAGGCGATTATTGCTTTTATTGCCTTTACCTTTGCTATCTTCGGTCTGGAGTCGCTGGCTCCGAACCCAAATAACCCTGAAGTCGCCGAAGTGAATGGCCAGGAAATCACCCAGCAGCAATTGATGCAGGCGGTTGATCAGCAACGTCGGTTATTGATGCAGCAGCTTGGCGGTAACTTCGACCCTTCCATGTTCAATGAGCAGATGCTGCAACAGGCGGCACTGGAAGGTTTGATTCAGAAGGAAGTGGTCCGCCAGTACGCCGACCGGGTAGGGATGTCCATTTCTGTCCAGAGCGTGGATCAGTTGATTCGCTCTACGCCGGAATTTCAGGTGGATGGCCAGTTTGACGCCAACCGCTTCCAGCAGCTGGTACGCTCTCTGGGGATGACGCCGCTGCAATTCCGTCAGTATCTCCGCGAAGAACTGCTGGCGTCTCATATCCGCGCCAGTATTGCCGGCTCTGAATTTGCTACGCCGTATGAAGTGCAGATGCTGACGGATATACAGCAGCAGACCCGTGATATTGCCTGGCTGACACTGGATCTCGCTGCAGCGCGAGATGCCGTGAAGGTTGATGAAGAAACCATTGCGTATTATTACCAGGAGCATCAGGCTGACTATATGACGCCTGAGCAGGTCAGTCTGGAGTATGTGGTTCTGGATCGGGCAAAGCTGGCTGAGCAGGTTGATGTCACTGAAGCAGATATCAAAGCACGCTATGAATCCCGTGTAGCTGATCTGAAAGAGAAGGCTGACAATGCTGTTACTGCTTCCATGATTCTGCTGGAATCCAGTAATGCTCGCGACGAAAAAGCGACTCTGGCGCTTGCGGATGAACTCAAGCAGCGTATGAATAAGGGTGAAGACTTTGCCAAGCTGGCTCGTGAATATTCCGAGGAGCCTGATTCAGCGGCCAAGGGTGGGGATTTAGGTGCTGTTGAAACTGGATTCCTGGGGGCCGCTTTCGATGAGGCTCTGGCAGCCCTTGATAAAGGTGAAGTTTCCCAACCCGTGCTAACCGATTTTGGTGTGGTGTTGATCAAGCGTACTGCAGGTACTGATGCAGATATCCCTGCACTGGCTGATATGCGTAATGAAATCGCCAGGGAGCTCAAGGAAAGTGCTGTAGATCCGCTGTTTGTTGAGCAATCCCAGAAGCTGGCAGACATCAGCTTTGAAGCTGCGGACCTTCAGCAGCCTGCAGAAGAGTTGGGTCTTGACGTGCAAACAACTGACTTGTTTGGCCGTAGTGGCGGCGAAGGCATTGCTGAAAATCGCGCGGTTATCGACGCGGCCTTCAGTGACGATGTTCTGAACCTGCAGGCGAACAGTGAGCCTTTGGATATAGGGCCTGGCAAAGTCGCGGTTGTTCGCATCAAGGAGCACAAGCAGCCCGAGGTGAAGTCTCTGTCTGGTGTTCGTGATGCTATCGTTGCGCAGATCCAGAAGGAGCAGGCAGACCAACAGCTTAACGAAAAAGCCGATGCTATCTTGGCCGCCCTTAACGCAGGTAGCGCTGGCGATGCTGTTGCCAAGGACTACGCGGTAGAGTGGCAGGTTAAAGAAACCGCAAGACGTGCAGAAGAGGATGTGCCTCAGCAGCTACTGATGGATGCGTTTAAATTGCCGCATCCGCAAGGCGATGTGCCCAGTTACGGTAAAACAACCCTGCCCAATGGTGATGTGGTTGTCGTTGCGGTGAGCAAGGTGGTGCAGGGATCGGAGGCCGTTGAGTCTGAGCAAGCCCAGACAATTGGAAACATTCTTTCCATGCGTATGGGGGAAGCGCTGTTTGGTGAGTATCAGCAGGATCTGAAAAATACTGCGGATATCAAACGGTTTGCGCAAGATTCAGAAAGTTAACGCTTTTTATGTAAAGAAAAAAGGCCGGTGAATCCGGCCTTTTTTCTTTTTTGTATCGTCAGGAAAAAGCGCAAGGTTATTCTGGCAGTTGCCCCATTGCGGTGATGTTGAAGCCGCCATCGACATAGGTGATTTCACCGGTAACGCCACTGGCGAGATCGGAGCAGAGAAACGCCGCTACATTGCCGACTTCGAGCTGCGTGACATTCCTGCGGAGCGGCGCCCGTTCTTCATTATGGGCCAGCATCTTACGGAAGCTGTTAATCCCGCTGGCTGCCAGGGTGCGGATGGGGCCGGCTGAGATGCCATTGACCCGGGTGCCTTCTTCACCCAGGCCGGTTGCCAGGTAACGGACGCTGGCTTCGAGACTGGCTTTGGCCAGACCCATCACGTTGTAGTTAGGCATGGTACGCTCAGCCCCAAGGTATGACAGGGTCAGTAACGCGCCATTACGTCCAGTCATCATCTGACGGCCGGCTTTGGCCAGTGCGATGAAGCTGTAGGCGCTGATATCATGGGCAATGCGGAAGCCGTCACGGGTGGTAACATCGGCAAAGTTACCGCTGAGCTGGTCGCCCGGTGCAAAGCCGACAGCATGGACAATGATGTCCAGCCCGTCCCATTGCTTGGCCAGTTCAGTAAACACGGCCTCGATCAGTTCATCGCTGGCGACATCACAGGGGAAGCACAAATCAGCGGATGACCCCCACTGTTCAGCGAATTTTTCTACGCGCCCTTTCAGTTTTTCATTCTGATAGGTGAAGGCCAGCTCGGCGCCTTCCCTGTGCATGGCTTCCGCGATGCCGCTGGCAATAGACAATTTGCTGGCAACGCCCACGATCAGTGCACGTTTTCCCTTGAGAAAAGCCATTTGGAATTCCTTTATATCGACAAATTCCGCCAGTATAGAGAAACCATGAGCTGGTTTCGATAACGGCACTTTATTTTATGTAATTATCTGTCAACGAAGCCTGCAGGAGCTGGCGTGTATACGCTTGGGCGGGGTGTTGGAACACGGTTTCCGTGTCACCGGATTCCAATATTTCACCATGACGCATGACCATGATGCGATGGCTGATGGCCCTGATAATGGCGAGGTCATGGCTGATAATCAGGTAGCTGAGATGGTGTTTCTCTTGTAACGCTTTGAGTAGATTGATGATTTGGCACTGTACCGTGCGATCCAGGGCTGATGTGGGTTCGTCGAGTATCAGTACCTCGGGTTTGAGCACCAGCGCGCGGGCAATAGCGATTCGCTGGCGTTGTCCGCCGGAGAATTCGTGGGGGTAGCGGTTCAGAATGGTGTCCGGTAGCTGTACATCCTGAAGGACGCTGATGACCTGTTGCCTGATAGTGTCGGGATTATCAGGGCGATGGATGTGAAGTCCTTCGGCGATGATTTCTTCAACCGTCAGTCGCGGGCTCAAGCTACCAAATGGATCCTGGAAGACCATCTGGAGATGGCGACGGAAAGGACGGAATGCTTTATTTGACAGCTGGTCAATGCTTTTCTGGCGAAGCTGAATGTTGCCTGAAAAGGCCTGTAACTTGAGAAGTGCACACGCCAGTGTGGTTTTCCCCGAGCCGCTTTCTCCGACCAATCCGAGGGTTTCGCCGGCTTTTAACGCCAGTGATACATTACGAACGGCATAATGCCAGGACTTCACGGTACCCAGAATCCCTTTTCTTTCAGGAAAACGTACTGTGATCTCCGATGCACGTATTGTGTCACGTGCGTTTGGCGTAAGGGGGGAGGCAGAGCCTTGGGGGGTGGCGTTGATTAACGCTTTGGTCAATGGCTGTTGGGGAGCATGCAATATGGATTCAACGCCCCCTGATTCAATGATCTGGCCATCTGCCATGATCGCAACCCGTGAAGCATGGTGTTTGACCAGATTGAGATCATGGCTGATCAAGAGTACGGAGAGGTCGTACTCATCCCGTAAGCTGTCCAGTAACGCAAGAATCTTTTGTTGGACGGTAACATCCAGTGCGGTCGTGGGTTCATCCGCAATCAACAGATTCGGACGGTTGGCCAGTGCCATGGCGATCATAACACGCTGGCGTTGACCGCCGGATAGTGCGTGGGGCAGGGCGTTATATTTCTGTTCAGTCTGCTTGATGCCCACCCGTTCAAGGAGTGCGAGAGTCTCGGTTTTCGCCTGTCGGTCGCTCAGTCCCTGGTGGCGGATCAGGGTTTCACTGATCTGTCTGCCCGCCGTATGGAGAGGATTTAATGCGCTCAGGGGCTCCTGAAATATCATGCTGAGACGATTGCCGCGCAGATTGGCCAGTACCTGGTTTTCAAGCCTCAGCAGATTTTGTCCCTTGAACAGTATATGTCCGGAAGCGCAGGTGTTGTGGGGGAGTAAACCCATAATGCTGAGAGCTGTCAGGGTTTTGCCTGAACCGGATTCGCCCACCAATGCAACGGTTTCTCCTGCTTCAATGGTGAATGACAGCGATTTCACCAGTGACTTCTGGCTATCGTTTAATTTCACGGATAAATGTTGTATGTCCAGCAGGCTCACGCGGTTGCTCCTGCATCCATTGCATCTCTTACTGCCTCACCAATAAAGACCAGCAGTGTCAGCAGGAAAGATAAAACCAGGAAGGCGGTAACGCCTAGCCAGGGAGCCTGCAGGTTGTTTTTGCCCTGTGCTATCAGCTCACCGAGAGACGGCGAACCGACCGGTAGGCCAAACCCCAGAAAATCGAGAGAGGTCAGCGTGCTGATTGCGCCCGTGAGGATAAAAGGAATAAATGTCAGGGTAGCGACCATGGCGTTAGGCAGGATATGACGGAACATCAAGCGGGTATCGGAGACGCCCAGAGCGCGTGCTGCCCTGACATAGTCCAGGTTTCTGCCCCGAAGGAATTCGGCTCTTACAACATCGACCAGTGCTGTCCAGGAGAATAGCAGCATGGTACCCAGCAGCCACCAGAAACCGGGTTCTACCAGGCTGGCCAGGATGATCAGCAGATAGAGCATCGGAAGACCGGTCCATATTTCCAGAAAGCGTTGCCCGAACAGGTCGATTCGCCCGCCATAGTATCCCTGGAGCGCACCGGCCACGATGCCAATCAGGGTGCTGAACAGGGTCAGCAGCAGGCTGAAGAGGATGGAAATCCTGAGTCCATAGATGACCCTTGCCAGGACATCACGTCCCTGGTCGTCCGTGCCCAGCCAGTTCTCGGAGGAAGGGGGGGCCGGGGCTGGCTGATCATAATTGATGGTGTCATGCGAATAGCGTATTGGAGGCCAGAGCATCCAGCCCTGCTGAAGGATCTGCGACTGGATGTCCTGTTGCCGGTAGTCTGTACGGAGCGGTAGATCGCCACCAAAGGTGGTTTCCGGGTAGTCAAATAAGACCGGCACATGGAATTGGTTCTTATAGTGAACCAGCAGGGGTTTATCGTTTGCAATCAGCTCTGCCATAAGCGCCAGGGTAAATAGCATCAGGAAGAGGTATAAGGCGGCATAGCCCCGGCGATTTGCTTTGAATTGTTGCCACCTTTTTTGATTATGAGGACGCAGGCGCATCAGAAATCCCTGGTCTCGAAATCAATGCGAGGATCGACCAGGACATAGGTCAGGTCACCCAGCAGTCTCGCGATGAGCCCCAGTAGTGTGAAGATATAGAGTGTTCCAAACACCACGGGGTAATCTCGGCTGATGGCGGCTTCAAAACCGAGCAGGCCCAATCCATCCAGGGAAAAGACCACTTCAATCAGCAGGCTGTTGGTAAACAGGATGCTGATCAATGCCGCAGGAAAACCGGCAATAACAATTAGCATGGCGTTGCGAAACACATGTCCGTAGAGCACTTGCCGCTCGTTGAGTCCCTTGGCGCGCGCTGTCATCACGTATTGACGGGCTATCTGGTCCAGGAAGGCGTTTTTGGTCAGAAAGGTGAGGGTGGCAAAACTGCCCAGAACCATGGCCGTCAGGGGGAGAGTCAGGTGCCAGAAATAATCAGCTATCTTTCCAGCTAACGACAGCGTGTCGAAATCATCGGATACCAGGCCCCGTAACGGGAAAAGTTGCCAGTAGCTGCCACCTGCCAAAAAAATAATCAGAAATAATGCCAGTAGAAAGCCTGGTACGGCATAACAGATTGTGACCATTGTGCTGCTCCAGACATCAAAATGACTGCCGTGTCGCACCGCCTTACGGATACCCAGGGGAATAGAGAGGGTGTAAACCAGCAGGGTGCTCCATAACCCGAGAGAGAGCGAGACCGGCAATTTCTCTGCAATGAGGTCAATGACGGAAATATCACGGTAGAAGCTGCTCCCGAAATCGAAAGTCAGGTAGTGGTACATCATCTGGATAAATCGCTCTATGGGCGGCTTGTCGAATCCGTATTGCTTTTCTATTTCCCGGATAAGGTCAGGATCGAGTCCCCGGGAGCCTCGGTATTCACTGCTCTGATCCATCATCGGTTGCTGGATTTCGCTACCGGCATCTCCGCCGATGCGGCCGGTAATATCCGTATCCAGCCCTTCCAGTTTGGCGATCATCTGCTCGACGGGGCCACCGGGTGCCGCCTGGACAATGACAAAGTTGATCAGCATGATGCCAAACAGTGTGGGTATAAACAGCAGGAGTCGTCGGGCGATATAGGCTCGCATCAATTTAACCGTCAGGGGGTGGCCATTATGGCTGGGATTGGGTGCATTTTTACCCGGCATCATGCCGTTGGATTGGAAGAATGTGTATTAGTCTAGCCTTTGATCCTCCGATGTGCGCAGCCACCAGGTGGTCAGGTCAATGCCATAGCCTGGCAGTGTGTCGGGGTGCCTGAGTCTGGCATGATAGGCAATGTGCCAGTCGGGCATGTAAAACAGGGGGATAACTTGATATTGCCAAAGTATGGTGCGTTCCATAGCGTTCAAGCTGGCTTTCAGTGCCGCTCGACTGACAGCCTGTGGAATGCTGGTGCACAGGGCATCGACTGCAGGGTTGTTGATTGCGGCCATATTCAGGCTGCCGGGAATATTCACAACACCACTGTGCCAGAAGTTGCATTGCTCCGTGCCTGGCGATGGTGTATGCCGAAATGTATGGACAATCACATCGTAATCATACTGGCGGACGCGGTTGAGATAGAGCGCGCTGTCTATCGTTCTGATATTCAGCAGAATACCTGCTTCAGTCAGACGTTTACGCTGGCCTTGAAATAACCGCTCCAGCTCTGGCTGATGAAGGAGTAACTCCAGATGGACGCTTTCGCCTAATGGAGTTGTTAACTGGTTGTTGTCGATGCGGTATCCGGCGGTCTGTAATATCTGATGGGCATACGTGAGCCGTTGCCTACTGCTTTGGCTGGCAGGGGCTGGATGCCAGGGGGTTGTAAACAGGTTTTTTGGCAGGGCGTCTTGATAGGGTGTCAGCAGTGCTTTTTCTTCTGGACCGGGCATACCTGGCAGGCTCAGATCGGTGCCGGCGAACAGACTCAGAGCCCGGTTGAACTCATCGTGCAGCAAGTGGTTGATCATCCAGTCCGGCTCGAGTAGCCAGGTGATAGCTTCACGGAGGGGACGATCTTTCAGTAGCGGTTTGCGGGCATTAAAGACCAGGGAGAGAGTCTGCGGGTTCTGGTTACGATGTTTCTCGCGCACAATGTCGCCGCTTAGAAGCATTTTTTTATTGTACCCCTGAAGCCAGTGCCGAGGATTCTCTTCGATGCGGATATCAATACTGCCGTTGTTGAAGGCTTCCAGTGCGACGATCTGGTCACGGAAGTAGTCAACCCGTACCCGGTCGAAATTATATCGCCCACGGTTAAAGGGATGGTCAGCAGCCCAGTAATCTTTGACGCGTTCATAAACGACATAGCGGCCGGGCTGGAAATCCGCAATCCGGTAGGGGCCGCTCCCGACAGGTGGTTGCAGGCCGCTGTGCGAAAAATCACGATGGCGCCACCAGTGCTCTGCCAATACAGGCATTTGTCCAAGAATAAAGGGGAGTTCCCGGTTGTGGCCGGTTTTGAAAGTGAACAGCACCCGATCAGGGGATGTGGCGTTGACTGAGTCAACGTCCGTATAAAACTGTCGCCAGAAGGGGGAGCCTTTCTCTAGGAGTGTCTTGAAGCTGAAGACAATGTCTGCAGCGGTAATGGGGGCTCCATCCTGAAAGCGGGCCTTAGGGTTGAGTGTGAAGGCTACCCAGCGGTTATCATCTGGCCGCTCAATGCGGCTGACGATAACACCGTATTTGCTCAGGGGTTCATCCACCGTTCGATTGAGCAGGGTGTCATGGAGAAAGAGGCTGCCAAAGGCCTCTTTACCTTTGAGGATAAAAGGGTTAAAGCTGTCAAACGTGCCTGTCGCATTGAGATGCAGGGTGCCTCCTTTGGGCGCATCGGGATTGACGTAATCAAGGTGGGCATAATTGGCAGGGTATTTTGGATGACCATGGAGAGCTATGCCGTGGCTGATAGTCGTCTCTGCGGATAGGGGGGCAGTGGCGGCCAGCAGTATGGCGCTGATGGTAATGTGATATCGGTTTGGTAGCATGCTGATATCCCTGTTAATCCGGCTCGTGCATGGGGTTGTGAGGGTGCTTGGTCTGCTCCCACCAGTGGGCAAAACTGAACCCATACTGTGGCATCTGGTCGGGATATTGGAGTCTGGCCTTGTAGGCAATGCGCAGCACAGGGCTATGCCAGCCCGGGATGATGTAGTGCCGCCACAATAAAACCCGGTCAATAGCCTGGGCATGGCTGTGTAGCGAATCTATGCCCCGGGCAGTCAATAAACCGTAAATCAGCTGATCAATGACGGGGTCTTCGATACCGGCAAAATTCATACTGCCCGGTCGTTGGGCGCTGGAGGAATGAAAAAAGTCGATGACTTCCGGTCCTGGCAGCATGCGCTGGGGGATCGGGTAATGGATAAGGTCAAAGTCAAACCGCTTTAGCCGCTGACGGTACTGGCTGGTGTCCAATGCCCTCAGTGTGACATGTATACCAATGTCAGCAAGATTTTTAATGAAGTGTTGAACGATTCTCTCCAGCCCTTTTGTGGGGTGAATAATCTCGAAATGCAAAGGTATCCCCTGAGCGTTCACCATACGATGATCCCGGTAAAACCAGCCAGCCTGTTCAAGTAACTGGATGGCCTGGCGTTTGGCAGCAGCAGGGTGGGATGTTTCGCGATGAGTCGGAAGCGGTTCTGAAAATAATCTCGCAGGAAGTTGATGCCGGAAAGGGGCTAACAGATTGAGTGTCGTTGGATCAGGGCGATTCCATAACTGATTCAGAAGAAACGGGAAGATGCTCTGATTGCGTTGGTAGCTCTGATAAAACAGCAGGCGGTTGATCAGGTTGAAATCAAACATCAGGCTGACTGCTGCGCGTGTTGATGCATTGTTAAACGGAGGGCGGCGTGTATTGAAAAAGAATGCCCTGACGCCTCCCGGGCTGGACAGAGGGATTTCCAGTTTTTTTATTGCCCCGGTTTTAATGGCAGGGTGGTCATAGGCGCTGTGCCAGTTCTTGGCAACGGTTTCAATATAGGCATCAAAAGCACCGGTCTTGAAATGCTCAAAGGCGACATTAAGGTCCCGGTAGAAGTCTATGATTATTCGATCAAAATTGTATTTCCCGCGATTGATCGGCAAATCCCGCCCCCAGTAATCGGCCACCCGTTCGAAGACCAGCTGTTTGCCTGGAATCACCCGTGTAATGCGATAGGGGCCTGAATTGAGAGGGGGTATCAATGGTTCAGTCATCTGAAGTGGGTTTTGTCGGTTTTTGTCGGGGAAGGATGATTTTGATAGCACCGGCAGTTCCGCCAGTGTGTAGAGCTGGGTGCAGCGATTTTCAGCGGTGAGATCAAAACGGATTGTGTGTTTACCCGTCACTTCTGCATGCTCGACAATTTGGTAGGCCAGTTGATAGCGGGGATGCCCCCATTGTCGCAAGGCTTGGAATGAAAACAGCACATCGTCCGGTGTGATGGGGCTTCCGTCGTGAAATCTGGCTTCAGGCCTGAGGTGGAAGGTGACCCAGGCACAGTTTTCAGGGCAGGTGATGGACTCTGCCAGCAAGCCATAGGCGACTTGCATTTCATCGGAGGATAGTTGGAACGCATGACTGCCTGTCATCAGGGTCTCATTCAATTCACTGACACCCAGTAAGGAGAAGCCGGGTAATGCCGATGGTGCATTGCCCTTGAGAAGATAGGGGTTGAGTGAGTCGAAGGTGCCATAGGCCATTAATCGCAGGGTGCCGCCTTTGGGCGCATCCGGATTAACTGTCGCAAGATGGGTGAAATTTGTCGGGTACTTCAGCGGTTCATGGAGTGAGAATCCATGAGAATGAACAACATTGCCTAGAGGATGAACAATCTCGGCCTGTGCAATCCCGATGCCAGCCAGAAAAAAGGCGGTGAGCACGATAAAAAAGGCGTGCACGTTTGAGAGAATCCCCCTGCCGAGTGAATGCTAATCCAACTATAGCAGGGGGCGCTGAGCCTACGGTTTCAATGTCAGTTGGTACTGGTCACGTCCACGTAGAGGGTGAGTTGTTGGCCCGGTTGGAGGTATTTGCCTGGTAAAGTGTTCCATTGCTTGATCTGGTTTACCTTGACGTTGAACCGCCCGGCAATCAGGGAGAGGTTGTCGCCATTTCGAACCTGGTAGTTGACCTTGCGGATAATGCCGGAATTCCCTTTGCCGGGTTCTGTCCAGATGACCAGTTGCTGACCTGCACGCAGGGTGTCCGTGGGAGCCATGCTGTTCCACTTGGCCAATGCTCGGACATTGACGTCATATTGCTTGGCGATCAACCAGAAGCTGTCGCCTGGTTTCACCTGATACTGCATCTTCTGTCGACCACTGACAGAACGGCTTTGTCGCGCCAGTTTCCGCTGCTCTGCACTGAGGGCGTAGGTTTCGCTGTCCTCGGAGGGAACCGGGATCAGCAGGGCTTGACCTGCAACAATGGTATTGCTGGTCAGGTTGTTGACGTCCTTGATCAGCTCAACAGACGTCTGATAGCGCTTGGATATCGTCAGCAGGCTGTCGCCAGAGCGAATGGTATAACGTTGCCACTGAAGGCGCCGCTCTGCGGGCAGGCTGGCCAGTACCTGTCTGAAGTGATCGGCCTTGTCGACGGGAACCAGTAGGTGGTGCGGCCCTTCAGGATCGGTCGCCCAGCGATTGAAACCCGGGTTCAGGCGATACAGTTCATCAATGTCTATTTTTGCCAGTGAGGCGGCGCGTGCCAGATCAATCTGCTGCCCGGTTTCCACCACATCGAAATAGGGTTTGTTGGCGACACGGTTTACAGTGATGTTATGGGTATCTGAATCCCTGATTATTTTGGAGATCGCAATCAGTCGGGGAACATAGGCGGTTGTTTCCCGCGGCAGGCTGAGTGACCAGAAGTCCGTCGGCTTGCCTTTCTTGCGATTCTTGCGGATAGCCGAGGCTACCGTACCTCTGCCGGCATTGTAGGCGGCAAGGGCCAGCTCCCAGTCGTTGAATTCGCCGTGCAGTTCCTGCAGGTAATCCAGTGCCGCATCGGTAGAGGCCAGGATGTCACGGCGTCCGTCATACCACCAGTTCTGCTTCAGTCCGTAATGACGCCCTGTTGAAGGGATGAACTGCCATAGGCCTGCGGCGCGGCCGTGGGAATAGGCAAAGGGGTCGAAGGCGCTTTCCACCACGGGCAGCAGCGCCATCTCCATAGGCATATTGCGTTCCTGGACCTCTTCAACAATATGGTAGAGGTAAGGGGAGGCGCGGTTGATCACACGGTCAAAGTAACCTTGGTGACGCCGGTAGTAGTGCAGTTCAGCACGGATTCTCGGGTCATCCTGATCCAGGTTCATGGCCAGGCCGGGAATAATGCGATCCCAGAGATTGGTGATAACCACCGGTTTTGGCGTTTCCGGTGTTTTCGCTTTGCCGTGTTGTTCGCCAGCAGTGTTTGCTGAACCTGTGCCGACAGAGGACTTTGCAGTTTCTGGCGATTGCTGCAGAGGGGATGTCTGACATCCTGCCAGTAGACTAAGGGCTAAAACGGCGCCTGCAACCGGGCTGATCCGGCCTATGGCACGCGAAGGGGATTTTGTTCGATTCGCTTCTTGCATTGGGTACCGTGATTGTTGTTGTGCGTCAATGGGAGCGCTGGTGATGATCGACGCGCACCAGTGAATGACTGTAGTTTCTCATAACAGTATATCCCTGGTAATCAGAAACTGTCTTTCCAGCGACGTATTGCTGCAAAGGTGTCCGTATCGTCAGTCATTGTTCGGCCTGAAAACTGCTCAGCGGCCGCTTTGACTGTTGCCTCGCCGGACCGCAGGAAAGGGTTGGTCGCCCGTTCTGTGGCCATCTCCGATGGCACCGTGGATTCGCCGTTTTGGCGGAGTGCCTCCGTTGCGGCGATGCGTTGCTGGAGTGCTGTATTGTCCGCCTCAACCGCCTGCGCAAAGCGCAGGTTCGCCATCGTGTATTCATGGGCGCAGTAAATCAGGGTTTGGTCAGGCAGCGCTGACAGCTTGGTCAGTGACGCCAGCATTTGTTCGGCAGTACCTTCAAAGAGTCGCCCACAGCCGCCGGCAAAGAGTGTGTCGCCGCAAAATAGAATCGGTGCCTGCTGTTCAGGTTCGCCGAAATACGCAATATGACCGGCGGTATGGCCCGGCGTTTCGATAACCCGGAATGTACAGCCATGGAGCAACAGCGTATCGTTCTCAGACAGGGGATGGGTCAGGCCGGGTATGTTTTCACTGGCTGGACCGTAGACGGGGACATCGTGGTGCTTGAGTAGCGTCCGTATGCCACCGGTGTGGTCGCCATGGTGATGGGTGATCAGTATTCCCGCCAGTTCCAGATTGTTGTCGCGGCAGGCTTTGAGTACGATGTCACCATCACCTGGATCAACGACATGGCAGAGTTGACTGTCTGTATCAGTCTGCAGCCAAATGTAATTGTCATTGAAGGCCGGAAGGCCGGTTACGTTGATCATGGGTGTCTGGTGTGCTCTGAAACCGGGATTATTGGCATCCTATCGGTTTGCCAGTTGACTTCCAATAGTAACGGATACCGAATGTTCGGACATAGTTCGTCAAAAAAAACCGAAACATTTGCTGACCAGCTGCCTTTGGCGAGGCAATGGCTGGCCACGGGGAAGGGGCGTTATCTCCTGACATCGGAGGAACGTATGCTGCAGGCCATGTTGCCACGGATCTTCGGTCATCATGCGTCGATGCTGGGGATTTGCCCGGATGGAAAGCTGCTCGACTACAGTCAGGTGGTGCACGGGACGATGCTGACACCTCTGGCTGAGGCGCCGTCAGAATCGGTCATTCGCCTGGATGTCAATGAATGGCCCATACAGCCACGGAGCATGGATCTCGTGCTGTTGCATCATGCCCTGGAATTTTCAGAAAAGCCCCACAGAGTACTTCGTGAAGCCTGTCGAACCATTGTGCCTGGCGGGAAACTGGTTGTTGTTGGCTTTAATCCCCTGAGCGTGTGGGGTATATACCGCCTGTTCGGCATGGGGGCTAACAGTATCATGCGCCGTGGACGCTATTTTCATCATCGGCGTATTGAAGACTGGCTGACACTGCTGAATTTCAGCCGCTGCCATTTGCACTATGGCGGTCATCTTTACCCATTCTGCTCTCATCTCAAGCCCAGCCACCAGTCCTGGCTTCAGAATCATGCCGGGCTAAGAAAATTGCCGACGGGGAGCTTTTATATGCTGGTGGCCACGAAAGACCGTGCGGGTATGACCCGCTATCATTCACGCTGGCAGACGTCCCGTAAGCGTCTGCTGGGGGCATCTTATGCCCGAAATACAGCATCCCGGGATGCAATATAACAGCTAGGGAGTTTATCAAGAGTGTCTGACGCGTCTGAGAACCGATCCGCCAGGGTGGTCGAAATTTTCACCGATGGCGCCTGTAGTGGCAATCCAGGGCCAGGCGGATGGGGGGTTCTATTGCGCTATGGCGATACAGAGAAAACGCTGTGTGGCGGGGAGGCCCAAACCACCAATAACCGCATGGAGCTGATGGCCGCTATTGAAGGGTTGGCAGCCTTAACACGCCCCTGCCAGGTTCGCCTCACGACGGACTCCCAATACGTCCGCAAAGGGATTACGGAATGGCTCAAAGGCTGGAAGCGCAATAATTGGCGAACCGCCGCCAAGCAGCCCGTTAAAAATGTTGACTTGTGGCAGCGTCTGGACACTGAAGCAGCCCGTCACCAGGTGGAATGGTGCTGGATCAAGGGGCACAGTGGCCATAGAGAGAATGAAATTGCCGATGAGCTGGCGCGCCGCGGCATTCCGAAAGCAGGAGATAACTGATGTCAAGACTGGTCGTACTTGATACGGAAACCACCGGCCTGGAACCTTCACAGGGCCACCGGATCATTGAAATTGGGTGCGTGGAAGTCATTGGCCGCAAGCTAACCGGTAACCATTATCACGTTTATATCAATCCTGACCGTGAGGTTGATGCGGGTGCTATGGAAGTGCATGGTATCACCAATGAGTTTCTGGCAGACAAACCACGCTTTCACCAGATTGCAGATGAGTTTCTGGCCTTTGTGAAGGGGGCTGAACTGGTAATCCATAATGCGCCGTTCGATGTGGGCTTCATTAACCATGAGTTTGGGAAGTTGAAGCCATCGCCGGGGCAGATCGAAAGCTACTGCAAGATCACCGACAGCCTGGTGTATGCACGAAAGAAGCACCCGGGCCAGAAGAACAGCCTGGATGCCCTCTGCAAACGCTATGGCGTAGACAACTCTTCCCGTACGCTCCATGGCGCCTTGCTGGATTCTGAAATCCTGGCTGATGTTTACCTCTACATGACGGGGGGGCAAACCAGTCTATCGCTGGGTGCCCTGTCAGATTCGGAGGCGGAGGGAGATGATTCTGTCATCCGGCGTTTGGCCACGGATCGTCCTGCATTACCGGTTATCATGGCCACTGGAGATGAACTTCGTCTTCATGAGGAAAAACTGGCTGAAATCAGCAAGAAAAGCGGTGGGAGCTGTCTCTGGCAGGCAGGGTAGAATGCCATTTTGATCTCTCGATAGAGAACTATAATTCCATAAAAACACGTTGATCTTCTTTATTAGATCCACATCATGGATTTAGGGCTAAAGGAATAGCAAATGTCGAGAATTGATGGAAGTAGTGGGTCAGGATATAACGCAGGTCGCATTCAGACGCAAGAGCCGGTGAATGTCACAAAAGGAGGCCGGCGGATAAGACGGGCCGGTGGTATGGCTCATTTTTCTTCAATGCCATCTTGCTGCCCTAAGCGTCCGTTATCCTCATACAGCTGTATTCAGGAAATTCTGCGCGATTTGCCCAGTGCCAAAGCCTGTAAGACTTTGCCCAAGCACATTCCTCTTTCAGAGCGGAGAGCGATACTTCAGGAACGTCGCAATCATGGCCTTTGATGCGTTCAACAGTGGCGATGGCGTCCGTCATTGCCACTGTTGAATCATCCTGTCTCTTATGTAAGTAACCAGGTCGTACAGGCCAGTCCTGAAACAGTTAGCACAATCGTGTAGGGCAGCGCCATCCACACCATACGGCTGTAGGAGAGTCCGATCAACGGCGCTAGCGGTGAGGTCAGCAGAAACAGGAAGGCAGCCTGCCCATTGGGTGTGGCAACGCTTGGCAGATTGGTGCCGGCATTGATTGCTATGGCCAATTTTTCAAACATCTCCCGAGTTAGAAGACCGTTGTCGAAAGCTGCACGGGTTTCCTCAATGTAAATCGTCGCCACAAAAACGTTGTCACTGATAGAAGACAAAATACCATTGGCCGCAAACATCATGCTGGTTTGCAGTTCTTCCGGCAGGCTGTGAACCCAGGCAATCAGGGGGCTGAACAGGTGTTGTTCGTGGAGCATGGCCACAATACCGAAAAATACCACCAGCAGCGCCGTGAACGGCATGCCGTCCCGAAAGGCCTCTGCCAGTTGTTCTTCCCTATTATTGCCGTTTAATGATGTGGTCAGAATGATGATCATCAGGCCAATCAGACCGATTTCCGCTACATGCAATGCCAGCGCGGTAATCAACAAAACAGCGGACAGCGCCTGTATGGAGAGCGTGAGCTTATCGGTGTCTCGGCTGCTGGTCAGATCGCCCAGGGAGACGCTGTGCAGGCAGGTCTTCACCGTTTCAGGCATGGTGATCCCGTAGCCGAACCGTCCGGAGCGCTCCAGAAGCAGGCAAGTAGACAGCCCTAGTACAAAGACCGGGAGAGAAACCGGTGCCATCTGAGTCAGAAATTCCATGAAGTCCCAGCCCATCTGTTCGCCGATGAGCAGGTTCTGGGGTTCGCCGATCAGGGTAAACACGCCGCCGAGCGCTGTTCCGACGGCACTATGCATCATGAGGCCGCATAAGAAATCGCGGAATTGCTGAAAATCCGTGTCGCTGATGGTGTCGGAGTGCCTGGCATGCTTGATGAGCCCATGAAAACCGGTTGCCACCGTAATGATCACCGCCGTGACGGTTAAGGCATCCAGAAAGGCCGAGAGAAAAGCGGCTGACGTCGTAAAGGCCAGGGCCAGCATTGCCTGACTTCGGGTGGCGGTCAGAATCTTGCAAAAAACCACCATCAACAAATCTCGCAGGAAGTGGATGGCCGTCACCATGAAGATCAGAAGCAGCAATACCGGGAAATTGTTCAGTACTTCCCGGTAAAGATTCTCGGGTGTGGCCAGACCCAATACCAGTGCTTCAATCAGCAACAGCCCTCCGGGTTGCAACGGAAAGGCTTCCAGCGCCATGGCCAGGGTGAAAATAAATTCCCCCAGTATCAACCAGGCGCAGACCTGCCCACCGGCAAAGAGCCAGACAATGGGGTTCACGACAAGGAAAAGAAGGATGGTTTTTTTATACCAGACGGGACTATCACCAAGAAAACGATGCCCAAGGGTGGGCCATACTGCAGCAGTCATAAGTATGGTTTTCCGTGATATCAGTGGAGTTGGAGTGCTTGAGCTTGGCACGTCCTTTTGATTGTTCAATGTGAGAATAGCTTTTTGACGGGATGCGGGAAAGTGTGAGGCGATTAACTGAATCCCAGCGTCATTCTTTTACGGTTGGAAAAGCCTTGATATAGTTGGCGCGTTCTTCCCACCCGATCCAGAAAAACGGGAGTTACAGGATGTCCGACTATAAAACCTTCGAGGTGGAACAAATTGGCAAGGTGGCGCATGTCAGGCTGAACCGTCCTGATAAGGCGAATGCCATGAGTGAAGACGTCTGGCGGGAAATTCACGCTATTTTTGACTGGGCTGATACCGACCCCTCTGTTCGAGCGGTGGTTTTCAGTGCCAATGGCAAGCATTTCAGTTCCGGAATTGACCTGGCCATGATGGCCGGTCTTGGTGCTTCGCTAAGTAAGGAGGTCGGGCGGAATGCGCGTCTGTTGCGACGTAAAATCATCGAGCTTCAGGGCGCACTGAATGCAATCGAACACTGCAGTAAACCGGTGTTGGCGGCAATACAGGGGTGTTGTTATGGTGGTGGCATTGACCTGGTCGCAGCCTGCGATATCCGTTATTGCACAGAAGACGCCCGTTTTTGCATCAAGGAAGTGGACATTGGCATGGCGGCAGATGTCGGTACCTTGCAACGGCTTCCCTATATCATCAGTGATGGCCTGATGCGTGAACTGGCCTACACCGGCCGTGTGATGGACAGCGATGAGGCCGACAGGGCAGGCTTGGTGAATGCGGTGTATCCGGATCACGGCAGTCTCGTTGACGCCGTACTGGAGAAAGCCCAGCTTATTGCGGCCAAGTCCCCCATTGCCGTGCAGGGTACCAAGGAAATGCTGATTTATGCCCGTGACCATTCGGTTGAGGAAGGGTTGAATTATGTGGCCTCCTGGAATGCCGCCATGCTGCAATCGGACGACCTCAAGAGGGCCATCATGGCGCAGATGTCCAAACAAACCCCTGTCTTTGATGATTGAGGCCTACGACGACAAGGAGTAACCCCATGGCGGGAGTCAATGCACTGCACCCCCTGCGTGACGAGTTAGACGCTACGCTCCAGCACGCTGTTCAATCCCTGGAGCACTTTGCTGAGGCACCGGATCAGGGGGCATCGTTGCAGGCGTGTATTGATGACCTGCAGCAGATCGGCGGTATCCTGACGCTGATTGAACTCAATGGTGCAGAGCTTCTGGTTATAGAACTCACAGAACTGGCCCTGGCGCTGACACCGGGCAGCATGACGGTAACCGATGACCGTCTCGATTGCCTGGGGCGTGGTTTGTTTATTCTGGAGCGTTACCTGAATTATGTTGTAACTCAGCGTGATGAATTGCCTGAACTGTTGCTGCCAGAGATCAACCGGGTCAGGAAAGCCCGGGGGGAAGCCGCGTTGCCCGAAAGCTGGTTTTTTACCGTTCGGCTGGATGTGAAAACTGAAGCATCAGAGCCTCTCGTAAAACCACTTGAGAGCAATAAATCGCCTATACGTCGTCTGAGGCAGATGTATCAGATGGGGCTGTTGGGCATGATGTCTCAGGAAAAGCCCTATGCCGGTGTTAAGTTGATGCAGCGAAGTATGCTGCATTTACATCGGCTGTCACAGAAAGAAACGATTACGGAATTGTTTCTGGTCGCCGCTGCTTGCCTGGAGGCCATTGCGGATGTTGAGATGGCTTTAACACCAAACCGGAGGATTCTGTTTTCTCGTCTGGATCAGCAGATTCGACGATTGCAACTGAATGCGGGTCAACATGTTCTTGATATTCCCAGGTTGCACCAGAAAGAGTTGTTATATCTGCTGGCTTTGGCTGATAGCGACAGCGAGTTGGCGCAGGGGGTTCGAGATCGTTACAAGATTACGGCGCTTCCTTTCAACGATGTTTCTCTGGGCAATGCCCGGCAGGTGATGTCCGGGCCGGATAACGGCGTGTTCCAGTCACTGTCTGAGGCGTTGAGCGAAGAGCTGGCGACAGTCAAGGATACGTTGGATCTGCTGGAACGCGGTGCTGGTCAGGATCCGGATTTTGGCGAGCTACAGAATCATATTGTCCGTCTGGGGAAAACGTTGTCCATGACCGGACTGCATTCGGCGGCTAATACACTGCAACGACAACAGCCACTGGTCCGGCAATGGCATGATGTTGGTGCTGTCGGCACTCCTGAAGAGCTGGATTCTGTTGCTGAGGCGGTGCTGTATGTGGAAACCATGGTCAGTGCGTTGAGTGCCGGACCAGGTAGAGCATCTGTCGAGGCACAGGGCGCGGAAAAGCCCCGTGAGGAGAGTCATGTCACCAAACGTCACTTGCAGGAAGCCAGTAGTGTTGTCCAGTCTGAAGCGGTAGCGGGTATTACACTCTCTAAGCGTGCCGTGACCGCCTACCTTGAGTCAGACTATGACAAAATTCATCTGGAAAGTTTGCCGCGTTCGCTCTCAGCCATTGCCGGTGGACTCTATTTTCTGGGTGAAGATCGTTGTTCCGATATTCTGCAGTATTGTGCCCGGTTTATCAGGGAGCATATTATGGAGCAGGAATCCATCCCGTCTGATCGGGTCATGGAAGTGTTTGCTGATGTGCTATCCAGTCTGGAGTTCTACCTGGAATCCCTGGATATTCCGGCGACGACGCCGGTTGATGCACTGAAGTTGGCAGAAAATGCGCTTGATGAACTGGGGTATCACGTTGCCGCCTGAATTAACCTCCCGCATTGCATCGGAGTCTCTGGATCGCCGTCAGTTGACCGTTAAGGATGCGGGTAAGCCTGAATATGCCATTGTGTTTTCAGGCAGAGAACTGCTGCTGAATGAACAGGGTGCTATGTACTGGTCATGCGGTACGCAGGGCGTGCCGAGCGCTTTTTCTCAAGAAACTATCGTGCAACACTATGTTTTGGGAAGTGATTCCCAGGCTGTTTTTCATGCTGTTGAGATTGCAGGTGCAGCACCTGATCTTCAACCTGAAGATCTGCGCAGTGCCATGGGTCTGGCGGCTGAGTCAGATGCTGAACCTCTGGCAATGGCTGCTTCATTACTGGGCTGGGGGCGAAAAACGCAATACTGTGCCGCCTGTGGCGGAACACTGGTAGCCATTTCAGAAGAGCGTTACAAAGCTTGTAGTCAGTGTCAGGCGCATTATTATCCGCCGGTTTCCCCCTGTGTCATTGTGCTGGTGAGTAAAGGGAATGAGATTTTGCTGGCTCGCTCCCCACGTCACAAGCCGGGCATGTTTACGCTGTTGGCAGGATTCGTGGAGCCAGGTGAAACCGTCGAACAGGCGCTGGCTCGTGAGGTGTATGAAGAATCAGGTGTCAGGGTAAAAAATATCCGTTATATTGCCAGCCAGCCTTGGCCCTTTGCCCATAATCTCATGCTGGGCTACCACGCCGAGTTTGAATCGGGTGATCTTGTGCTGGATAGGGATGAACTGGAGGCAGGTGACTGGTTTCATATTGATCAGTTACCAGAGTTGCCCCCGAGGTTTACACTTTCCCGGCAGTTAATTGAAACGTACATTGCCAAAATAAAGCCTGTTTCATAGGCGATGGCTGGAATGGAGAGTCTGACTCTCCATTCGCAGCATGATTGCTTGCTGTATAGAATAAAAAGAAAATTGGCTAGAACCAGTGTTTTATGACCAGATGAATGGATATCGCTAGAACAACGAGAATAAATACGGGCTTGATGAAGCGGCTGCCTAGTCGAACGGCCGAATGCGCACCCAGTAGGGAGCCGAGCATGAGTGATATACCCAGACCGATACCCAGCATCCAGTTCACGTGACCCAGCCAGGCAAAGGTCAGCAGTGAAATAATATTGCTGATAAAATTCATTGCGCGAGCCGCACCTGACGCAATGAGCAAGTTCAACCGGTGGAAACTCATGTTGCTGACGGCCCAGAATGAACCGGTGCCAGGGCCCGCAAATCCGTCATAGAAACCAATAATCAGTCCCTGTAAAGACTGTATGATGCGGTTGGGTTGGATTGTGTTTTTTTCGACCGCATCATCCTTTTTGTCGGATTTATGCAGTAGCATATAAACGCCATTGGCGAAAACGGCCAGGGGGAGCAGTCGGTTGAGCCACTCTGTAGTCACCAGGTCGACACTGAATGTACCCATGGTTGCACCGATTGCAGTGGCACATGCCGCCAGTATCCAGTACCGGGGGCGAAAGATGCCCTTTCGGTAGAAGGTGAGAGAGGCCATGAAGCTGCCAAAGCTGGCTGACAATTTGTTGGTACCCAGGCTGATATGAGGAGGGATGCCGACCGAGAGCAGTGCCGGTATCATGAGAAGACCACCACCGCCTGCGATAGCATCTACAAATCCGGCAAGAAAGGCGACCATGGATAAAACAGCAAAGAGTCCCGGGTCCATTGAAAGTTCTAGCATTGTGATCTCATGATAGATTATGTGCCTTAACAGGATGCCAACATTTTACTTCAGCCCTCAGAAACGATAGTGGACAAGGGTGTATCGACAAGCTGAGCTTGGACGGTGGGGCTGGTATTTCAGGAAAACGTGAGCGGGGATAGACAATACCATGGTCATTGCCGTGATGACATTGATCGTTGCCATAGTTGCGCTGGTTTTGCTTTGGCTGGCAGGCCGTTTGCTGATCGATATGCGCTGGTTGATTGGGTGGCTGAAAGGCACGTTGGGATTGCTGCTGTTATCCGGTTGTATCGGAACCCTGATAGTTGGTTGGGATCTGTGGCATTACCACCGGTTGCACAATGAGACGGTAGTTGCCACGGTCAGTTTCACCGAGGCAGCGCCACAACAGTATGAAATGACGTTAACCGACGGAAAAGCGACAAAACTGACTGTGCCTGTGCAAGGGGATTTGTGGCGAGCTGAATTTGCTGTTGTGAGTGTGGTGTCTGATATGGTGAATGGGCTGGCGGCTGAGCCGATCTACCGGTTGCAGGCTATCCAGAGTCGGTACCTGACACTTGAGCAGGAGCAGGAGCAGGAGCAGGAGCAGGAGCAGGGAAGTCAGCGGTTGATACTTCATAAACCCTACTGGCGTATTGATAGCTGGCCCGTATTGCTTTGGTTCAATGATCACGTCAGTGCGTTGCAGGCGCAGGAAAAACTGACGTCTTATATGCCAATGGTTGATGGCGTTATCTTTAATGTGTTGCTTTCAGGGGATGGTGCCAGAGCTGAACCGGTTAATGAAGCCGCAAAGGCCATTACTGAGAAGCTCAATTAGTGCCGAAGCGGTGAGAAAGGGATTTGGAATGCAAGGTAACCTGGAATCAGGTTACCTTGATGAGGCTGTTCCGCAGTGCTTAGTTAGGGAACAGTTCGCTCAGCTTAGTCGCCAGCATCATGTCGCCTTCAGCGCGCAGTTTGCCCATCATGAACGCCTGCATGCCGTCTACTTCGCCGGTCATGATGCCGATCATGGTTTCGGTGTCCATGATCAGTGTGACGTTGGGGTCGTCGTTTGCACCTTCAATAATCTCAAGGCCACCGTCCTTGATCAGCAGGTGATAGGTGTCGCCATCTTCAATGTCAAACTGGAATACAAGGTCAAGACCGGCCGCAGCATCGGAATTGAACTTGTCTTTCATCTGCTCGAATACTTCAGTGATAGTGGCCATTGTCATGTCCCTTATTGCTTTCTGCTGTGATGCGTAAAAAATAGTAACCCAAGATGATAGGCTGCGATGAGGTTATTGGTATTCACCGAGGGTGTCAATAAAAAATCATACACTTGTTTGAATCTGGAATAGGTGAATAGCACGCCACTTTGGTGGTGATTGCAGAATGGCATGCCAAAAGCATTTCGGTAGCGCGGGGCTATGGTTTATCCTATTGGCAATTTATAGGTGTGATCTCATTATTGACTCAGGAGATATGCATTGGAGTTTCTTGCTGAACTTGGATTGTTTCTGGCCAAGGCGGTCATTCTGGTAGGTAGTATTCTGTTGATCATCGGTGCGGTAGCCTCACTGGGTCAGAAAGGTCGTAAAGAAGGAAAAGGGCATCTGGATATTCGGCATCTCAATGATGATATCAAGGATATGAAAACGGCGCTGGAAGAAGCTGTCCTTGATAAGCAGGTGTTAAAACAGCAACACAAGGCACTGAAAAAAGAGGAAAAAGCACGTAAAAAACAGGGAGCGGAAACCTCTGAAAAACGCCTGTATGTACTGGATTTTCATGGTGATATCCGGGCATCTGCAGTAACGTACTTTCGCCAGGAAATTACGGCGGTGTTGAGCCTTGCCCGTCAGGAGGATGAAGTGCTGGTAAGACTGGAAAGTACTGGCGGTATGGTACATGCCTATGGACTGGCGTCGTCCCAGCTGGAGCGCATCAAGCAGCGGGGCATTCCATTAACGATAGCGGTCGACAAGGTTGCTGCCAGTGGTGGCTATATGATGGCCTGCCTGGCGGATCGAATACTGGCCGCGCCATTTGCGGTATTGGGCTCCATTGGTGTGATGGCGCAGTTGCCTAATATTCACCGGCTACTGAAAAAACACAATGTTGATGTTGAGCTGCACACGGCTGGCGAATTTAAACGCACGCTCACCGTAATGGGTGAGAATACTGATAAGGGACGAGAAAAGTTTATCCAGGATCTGGAAGATACCCATGTACTGTTCAAGGAGTATGTGGTTGAACAGCGTCCAATGGTGAATATTGAGGAAGCCGCAACCGGTGAAATCTGGTACGGCAAACGGGCGCTGGAGCGACAACTGGTCGACGAGCTGAAGACCAGTGATGAATATATCTGTGATGCGGTTAACACGGGCAGCCAGGTGTACCAGGTGACCTGGAGCCAGAAAAAGTCCCTGCCGGAAAAATTCGGTTTCAGTGCGCAGCAGGCGTTGGAACAAACCGTGCTTTCCTGGTGGGATCGCTTGACCGCAAGCCGTTTTTTTTCATAGCGCCGCATTTGTGTAGGTAAATGTGTAATGACAACGTTCAAGGCCCTGTGGGTTGACAAAAAAGCGAATGAAAGCATCTATTCCCTGTCGTTGATCGATCGTAAGGTTGATGCCTTGCCTGCAGGGGATGTACTGGTGCAGGTGCAGTATTCATCCCTGAATTTCAAGGATGCCCTGTCAGCGAAAGGGAACAAAGCAGTTACCCGTCAATACCCCCACACACCCGGTATTGATGCGGCAGGTATTGTTAAGCAGTCCAGTGACAACCGTTTCCAGCCCGGTGATCGGGTGATTGTTACGGGATATGACCTTGGAATGAATACGCCAGGTGGCTTTGGTGGTTATATCCGGGTGCCGGGTGATTGGGTGATTCTGTGCCCGGAACCCTTGTCACTGCGCGACAGTATGATTTTTGGCACGGCGGGCCTCACAGCGGCACTCTGTGTAGAAAAACTGCTGCAGATGGGGCTGGCCCCTGATCAGGGTGATGTCTTTGTCAGTGGTGCAACCGGTGGCGTTGGTAGCCTGAGTGTGGCGATTCTTGCCAGGCTGGGTTTCTCTGTGGCAGCCAGTACCGGTAAATTGGAACGGGCTGACTATCTGACAGAACTGGGTGCCAGTAAGGTGATTGACCGTGAAACCATCGCTGACGGATCGGAGCGTCCCTTGTTGCCGGAATCATGGGCGGGAGCTGTCGATACCGTCGGTGGAGATATTTTGTTCAATATCATCAAGTCGTTGAAATACGGGGGCAGTGTTGCCTGTTGTGGTCTGGTCTCATCTCCCAGTTTTCAGGCAACGGTGTTCCCTTTTATCCTCCGTGGGGTCAATCTTCTTGGTGTGGACTCCGTTGAGTTGTCGCGGGAGAAAAAAGAGGCTATTTGGCAATTATTAGCGGGTCAGTGGCAGCCGGATGGGTTGGAAAAAATGACCACGGAAGTGTGTCTGGCAGAACTGCCGGAATATATTGAAAGCATTTTCAAGGGAAAACAGGTTGGCCGTGTCGTGGTCAATTTGCAGGAAATCTAACGGTTAATTTTCCATCCGTTTAGCAGGTACAAGGTTTAACAAATTCTGGTCAGAGGAATGTGACGTTTTATTGATTCCTTCGAACTACAGAAAAGCGCTAATCGTATCATCTGCTGTTCAGGCTGGCTCTTCTCCCAATGTGTTGTGAAGAGTCGGCTGGATAGCTTATCTGCACTAAGTGGTGTGGAAATGTCTGTCAGGTACATGATCCTGATGGCCTGATTCGAGCTATGATCCAAACATTTTTTTATCTTCTAGTTCTGCATAGCTCACGGCGAAATCTGCCAAAGAGTAGTGCAGTTGATGCCGTCGTGCTCATGCAGCGTAAGTCAGTGATCTTCATGTGTTGCTGAATATTTACAGATTAAATACATATTGGGGATTCTTTCAGACCAGAAATCTCAGTGTACTAGTGCTGGTTTGGTTTGGATGAGCAGATGATATAAAAGAGAGGTTGCCGAAAGACACTAATATCCAATAAATTTCACATAGCTTATGATGCTTGTAGGCTTAAAATACGATTATAGAATAGGAATGTTTTAGTGGTGGCTGGCGTAATCAAAAATCCCCTCTAATACTAGTATAAATGCTGAGCTGTAAGTTCGGGGGGGGTATGAAAAGAAAAAATGAAATACAGTCTTCAAAAAGAAACAGGTTGATTCGTCAATTTGTGTACTATTTTTTAAGGTATTTGTCAAAGAAGAATAGTGTTCGCCACCCAACGATGGTTGGGTTTTCCTATGATGCAATATCGCACAAAATAAATGTTGATGGTTTATATGAGGTTGATGAACTTGAAGCGCTGTCGAAAATCCTTGGGTTGAATGCAAAACGTCACTCTACAGCTCTCGATGTTGGTGCAAATATTGGGAATCACGCTATTTATTTTTCAAGGTTTTTTTCGAAGGTGATTGCTTTTGAACCGAATCCGAAAACATACAGGTTGTTGGATATTAATACAGAGCATATATCTAATATTGAGACAAAAAAGGTTGGCCTTAGTGATAAAAAAGATACTCTAAACTTTAAGATAGATAAAACAAACTGGGGAGCTTCAAGGATCACTGGAGAAGATTTAAGCATAGATGGGACTTCCTTTATCAGTATTCATGTTGAATCCTTGGATGAGGTTCTAAGTGATCAATCCTCTCAGATAGAACTTATGAAAATAGACGTAGAGGGTCACGAATTGAGGGTCTTGCAGGGAGCAAAGCGCACGATTGAGCATCATAAACCTATTATATTGTTCGAAGAGGCTTGTGTTCGTGAAGGTAGCAGCGAAGTTATTGATCTACTTCGTACGTATGGTTACAGTTTTTTTATTTTAGAAGAGAATTTTTCCTTTGGTAGGAGTAAGGTTGCTATATTTCTGAAATTACTTATGCAAGACATCTTTGGAAAGCGTATTTGTGTAAAACAGAGAGAGGTTTTTGAAGATCGCTTTTATCATTTCATTATTGCAATGCCACACAGTAAGCAGGATCTTTTGAGTAATGTGTCTCTAGCTGATATCCAAGATGTCCAGAGCTGCTTCTAATAGGGTTAGCCACGGTGGTGACAACAGCTTTCGAGATTTCTGCTCAAGAAATCATGGATATAAATAAGCGTTTTTGGGGTGTTTTCGCTGCTATCTGAGTGGTTTGAATCCCGTCTAGGAAAACGCAAGTAGGTGTTAAAAAGTAAAAGCCTGTCTTACCTGTGCCTAAGTGGAGTGAATAACCTTTAACTGTTGTAGTTGCGCTACCAAGGTTGTTGGCGCGATTTTCATGACTATATTGCTTCCATAATGACTGGTTTCAGATATTGATCTTATTTTCAACGGCAGCTTTATAGACCTTAACTCCCGCTTAACGATCTGAAGAAGTAAGGCTAAATTGAATGAAGAGAGCGTCCCCTGTGCTCTTCAGGCAAA
>NZ_BAABFL010000111.1:0-2188 GCF_039540975.1 Kistimonas scapharcae | reverse complement strand
GGCTGGGTTACATGGCTGCGCGAACCTGCCCCATGCCAGCAAGGCTTCTCAAGCTGGCTGAGCCACAGTGGTAATCAGGTTCTGTTTTAAAGCCTGAATATCTTGATTTATTTCAACCGTTATTTTGCGCCCACCCAGCTCTTTTTTATCTGGCAACATTCTTTGTAAAAACTGGATGATTCGGTCTTTTATTTTTTTAGAATCTATAGACCTTACTTCGCCTCTAATCCCCTTTGTTAGCTCAACAGCCTCTTTTTTGCAGTATTCTCTCTGCCCTACTTCAGCCTCCTGACTCTGAGGTATAGAATACGTCCCAGATGCCAATAATGCAGGCTTTATATTATCCATACAACCACCATCACCTACTTACAAGCTCCATCGTTATAATAAAATTAGAAATCTAAACTAAAAAAATCTAAAGGCTTAGGTTTTAACCAAAAGAGCACGCACCTAACTCTTGAAAAAGTTCCTTCTTGGATAATGGGTTAAATGAAGTATCACTCATATCCAACCACTCCCATTCGTGTACTGCCTAAGGGTGTACCACGCTGTGAGTAGCTTGACGTATTTCATAACTCATATCTCAAGTCATTAGACTGAACAGTATTGCGATGTGCATAATTTCCCGTTGAGTCACAGTTCAGTCATGATCACATTGTGAGGACATACCCAAATTGGGAATAGTTTTTTGCCAATAGTGCCCATTCCTCAAGCCTGTTACCCGGCAGCCCCACAAATTACCTAATTCGCAGCACCTCATGATTAATATGAAAAATACTTCTTAAGGCTGGGGTTAGCAGCCGTTATATTCACGAGTCTACACAGAAGATACACTTCTGATGAATTAAGATACCGACTACTCTCAATGCCAACAGCCCCGCAAAAAAAAACAATTATAAAATAGACAGCATTAATACTACCCATTCATATTAATAGACATTGTTAACACATCAAAGTTCGATATCATTAGATATAAACAAATCGATCATTTATACCTAACAGTAATTCGAACCCTAGCTACTCAAAAAGTGATTCAAACTGTTAACCCTATAACCGAAACCAGTGATATTGCCTTTACTGTTCAATGGGAGCCCACAAGTTATTCACCAAACGATCAGAAATTATTTTTTAACGGTTATTGGCCTCCTGCCCCACCCAAGATAATAGGTTGTAACTCCGTGAAAATAGCTTGTAACCCAGCACTACAAGTGACTCTGGTACGCATTCAGATGCTGCAGATGAAAGACACTCTTTGTCACCCTATTCCAAAGGTTGGCAACCATTCATTAAAAGGCTGGAAAAACATAATTAACAACATGAAAACGCTTAGATAGAATTTAAAAATAGATCACTCCTTCATCCTGCATACTCAAAAAAAAAAAAAAAAAACAGGCGCGACCTAAATAAAGCACCATCAATCCCTATCGATAAAAGCACCAGCGCAACAACATAATCGCAAAACAGTCCCAACATCTCCTACACTGTTAGTTATTTATTCATTTTCATTGTAGAAATGCCCATGACAGTATCAGATGATAACAAAGACTCTATTGAAAATAGAGCTATCGCTTCACGATTGGCCACTATGAACACACATCATCGTACTGCCAATGAGAATGTAAAGCAGCCAACCATCTATGAACCTGACTATGATGATGGGCGCATCGCTATCATCAGAAGCTTTGAACGCGATATCGCCTCACGGATTGAATGCCTAAAAACCCCACTTGATGTCTCATCTCTCGGTGAAGTAGCCTATGGCTCACACCGTTATCCCCTCTATGAAATAACTGCCATCCATGATGCCAATAATCCCTATATACGATTAACCGGCCTGGTGCATGGCGATGAAGAAGCCGGCGGCAAGGCGTTACTGGACTTTCTTGATGACGGAATCAAACAATACCTGACTCATTTTAACTTCATCATCAATCCCTGTATCAACCCCAGCGGCTATGAAACAGCCACACTGCAGGCCATGAACGGTTATCACCTGGCCTCCCGGACGGATAAAAATACCGGGAATATCAATCGTAGTTTCAACGGCGCCCTTCCCCAGCAAGAGTCCCGGCTGATTGAAGCATCACTGAAGCGAGGGCCAGAACGTGATCTTCCCCCGATAAAATGGACACCTGTCTACAGCTAAACTGCAGCCTCGTATTCTACCGGTGATTGATAATTAAGGCTC
>NZ_BAABFL010000110.1:0-7218 GCF_039540975.1 Kistimonas scapharcae | reverse complement strand
CACGTCTCCTAACCCAAGGAAAACCAGTGTCGTAAGTTTAGACGGGAGAATGGCTTATGTTAGGTGGTAATCAGGTAAGTGTTAATACCTATCAGCGTTCGACTCTCACCTTGATAGGTATCAAAAATCCAGCAGCCTGATGCTCTATGATGGTGCGCCTAACGATTCAAGAGGGGCGCTCCGTGAGTATCAGGCTGGTCAACCGCGCAGAAAAAGAAACCTATACCTTCTTCGACAAGCGCGTTGTGCAGCCCGAGCCGGAACTCTATTACCGCAGCGATTTCTCAATTCTTTTTATTGAGAAAGGCGAAGGCGTCATCCAGGTCAACAGCCAGACCAGCGATTTCTCTGAACAGAATATCATCGTCATCGGCCCCTACATTCCCCATCGTGTTGTTTCCGCCACGGACTGCAGGATCACAGCCATTGTGTTCCGTATGAAAGCCATGGGGGAAGATTTCATCAACTGCTGCCAGCTTGCCCATGTTCGCTCGTTCCTGGAACGGAGCAGTTATGGCCTGAAATACACAGGCTCTACTTACAAGAAAGCCTTCCGGATTGCCGACCGCATTGAAAACACCTTCGGCTTCAGGGAGGTACTCAGCCTGTTTGAAATCCTGGATATTCTGTCGTTATCCGGCAATCACAAGATACTGACCACGGAACCGGTGTCTACCCCGATCATCGACAAGAACAAACAGCAGATTGATCGCATAAAGCATTACATTGAACAGCACTCACAGGATGTGATCTACGTGGAAGCGCTCGCCCAGCAGTTCAATATGGCGGAAAGCACATTTATACGTTTTTTTAAAAGTAATGCGGGCGTCTCATTCACCAAATACCTGAATCGGGTACGGATTGATAAAGCCTGCCACCTTCTAACTACCAGCAGCGACACCATAGCCAGCATCAGTGCTACTGTGGGGTACTCCAGCCTCTCCAACTTTAACCGACAGTTTCGCAGCATCATCGGGACAACGCCGCGGCAGTACCGTTGCTCGCTCTGTGCCTGACACTACATTCATGAGGAGCGGGGTGTGTTTTATACGATTGTTTCTTGTCGAAGAGCATGAATTTCTGCTTTTGTAGTCACTTTTTTTGCGGGTTGCCGCCCGCTCTGGGACAGTTCAGTTTGGTTATCACTACTATCTGCTTGTAGATCATCTTGTGGTTCTTCTTCAGAATGTGGCTTGTCGTCTTCAACAGCTTCCATCATAGAAGATGATAAAACCCCTCCATCTGCTTCCTTATTCATATCATAAGCACTCAACACTGATTCTTTACCTCGATCCTCTATTGAATGGGCACTCTCAACATCATGAGATTTTACTTTATTGTAATAAGATGCATGCTCACACTGCTGTGTTGTTCCACACTTACAAAGAAGACAAATACTTGATATGACCGCTACTGCAAACGCAGTGACACTAGTACCTATTTTTGCTCGATCTGTTATTTCAGGGTTTTCATTAACAATACCTGTAACAACACTGGCAGCAACCAAAAAACCTAATATAAAAACACCTTTTACGATAAGACAACATACTGCTTGTCTAGCCTCTCCTTCTTCGATACTCGATTCTTGCAGAGATGGCAGACTGGCGGCTCGAGAATCCATAGCTTCAGCATCTCTTTCACCAACTTGAGTCTTTGGGGTTTTATCAGAATCGATACCTGAGCAGGTAGCATTTACATTACTAATGCTATCTTTCTCTTCGTTACCACCTGTTTCACCAAGAAGTGGCTTACCTGCTTCTACAGAATTTCTTTGCAGTCCAAAATCCATAAAAAACCTCCAAAAACACTTGTTACCAATGAAAAAACAAAAGGAAAACCCACCTAAAACTCGGGATATTAGATTGATTTATTTCATAGCCTGCTTTGTTTAATACTGACTAACATTGATGACCTAAGTTCAAACTACCTCTCCTAACATGCCGATTTGTCACGAGCCATAACAATTCCCACAAATAAAAAACCTTGTAAACAATCGAAAAATAGGCATAAAAACAAAGAAAAATTGCATAAAAATATTGTGGTCATACAAAAACAGGCAGGTGTAACGTGCTTGCATGAACAATAAGCAGTCGAAGGATGGTCACCATGCATCAGCTGTTTGTCACTCTGACTGACATGATGCCGAACGATCAAGGTTGGGTCAGACCTGCCCTTACGCCTGCCGGCTCATCACTCCCCTCACTGATAACCAGAAAGTCCCTGTACGCATCATTCGGTACAACCCTGCACTCTGACCCTTATCAGGAGAACGCCTATGTTTACCGGCTCGTGGACGCTTGACTGGTTCTTTGTACTGGCCGCCATCCAGATCGGCCTGCCCATCATGCTGTGGATAAAACGTGAATCCACCGGCGTCAAGGGAATAGGAGAAGCCTGACCCAATACCCGTTTTACCGCGTGAATCACATCGATACAGACCTATCAAAACAACAGTGATCACGACGCTCCTCGGAAAATTCCAATAACTGATCCGGCTCAGTCTGGCGGCTGTCTATGGCTATGTATGCCTGTCCCGTCATGCGAGTCCCGGGAGGAGAGATCCTGTTATGTCTGAAATTAACTGGACGAACTGGCTGATTCTGATGGCATCGATCGTGGTGCTGATCGGCATGGGTTATTACACCAACAAGAAAATCGTACACGGCTCCGACGGCGAAGGCGGCTTCCTGCTGGCAGGGCGATCCCTGGGTCCCATCATTGGCGGCGGCACCATCGTCGCGACCGGTTTCAGCGGCTGGGGGTTCATGGGTTCTCCCGGCGCGGCCTATGCCTTCGGTACCACTGAACTGCTCGGTAATTTCTTTTTCGGCTTTTCGCTTGTGATCGGCGTACTGTTTTTTGCCCGGTTTCTCTATCGCCGTGGCGTCAAGATGGGCGCGCTGACCATTCCCGAATTTATCGCCAAAAACCATCCCGGCGATGAGCGTATGCAGCGGATTCTCCAGGGAACAGCGTCCGTGATTACGGCCGTATTGTTGAGCGTTTTTCTGGTTGGCCAGATCAAGGCGTTGGGTATGCTGGGCGGCAGCTGGCTGGGTATCCCGCTCGAATATGCCGCCGCACTGATGGTGCTGGTCATCGTGATTTACACCAGTATGGGCGGGCTCGCGGCGGTCGCCTGGACAGACACCTTCATGGTGATCTGCATGACCATCTCGGCCATCTACATCTGCTTCCAGATGTTCACCGATATCAGTCTGTTCGAGATGATCGACCAACTGCACGTCATTGATGCCAACCTGGTGAACCCGGCCACCGCCAATCCATACGGCAGCGCCCCTTTCCAGATCTTCTACCTGCTACCGTACACCATCCTTTTTGCCTGCGTGCTGCCTTACCAGTCCATTCGTCTGATGTCGTTTCGCCCGGATGTGAAGGCTCACCATGTCGCGATGGTCGTTGCGCCTATCGGCCTGCTGTTAAGCATGATCCCGTTCGTCGGCCTCTACATGCGCATCAAGTTCCCGAAACTGGCCGTGGCGGATGAAGCCATGCCCATGTACCTCAAGCACTTCATGCCTCCGATAGCCTCTGGCCTGATTACCCTGTTTATCCTGTTTGCGATGCAATCCACCGCTAACTCTGTGCTTCTGGTGGTGTCATCCTCGCTCTCCCATGACTTGCGCAAGGCCATCAAGCCCGAATCCAAAATCTCCGACAAACAAGCTGTTGCACTGAACCAGGCCGCTGTGGTCATCATCGGCCTGATTACCATGGCCATGATGCTATTTGCCCCACCATTCATGCTGAACATGATCGCCATCATGGGCACCGGTACCTTAATGGCGTCGTTTGTTGGCCCGGTGTTGGTCAGCGTGTTCTGGAAAGGCACCGCCAAGGGCGCACTGGCGGCCATTATCTCTGGATTCTGCATCAGCGCTGGCCTGCTGGTCTTCAGTGACCTGGGCTGGATTGAGCCGCCCATCTACGCCGCGGTCTGTTCCAGCATTATTTATGTCGTTGTCAGCCGTTTCACCCGGACGGATCCGGTAAGGAGCAAGTACACCGAAGGTACTGCGCACCACCACAACGCCAGACCGCTGGCGCATTAAACCCAGTTTCCGGACGGACAGTCCGTCCGGTGCGTTATTGATTGATGTATTGGAGTCGGCTTTATGAAGCTTCAGATTGAGGATATTCATGTTCATCAGCTGGCGTTCGGTTCTCCCGGACGGGTTGAAGATGGCACCGTTTACATTGACCGGGAGGCGGTACTGACGTTTATCCGGGAACTGGATACGCACATCACGGAAGTCCAACTGGATATCGCCCAACCCGGCGACAGCATCCGGATCATGCCGGTCAAGGATGTCATCGAGCCGCGGGTGAAGATGGATGGCAAGGGCGTGATGTTCCCCGGCATCCACGCGGATGAAAACGAGATGGTTGGCGAAGGCGTCACCCGGGTGCTGAAAGGCATGGCGGTCGTTACCACCGGCAAGGTGGTGGGCTTCCAGGAAGGCGTGATTGACATGAGCGGTACAGGCGCGGATTACACGCCGTTCTCCAAAACCCGGAATCTGGTCATCACCTGCGAAATGGATGATGCCTGCACCGCCCACGAGAAAGAGGCCATCCTGCGCAAGGTGGGCCTGGAAACAGCCCTGCTGGTCGGCAAGCTGGCACTGGAAGGTGTGCCGGATGAAGCGACCGTTTACGAGTGCAAGTCCCTCGCCGAGCAGGTGTTGGAACATCCAGAACTGCCACGAGTCGGCTACATCTATATGCTGCAAAGCCAGGGCCTGATGCACGACACCTATCTCTACGGTGTCGATGCCAAGAAGATCCTGCCCACCCTGCTCTCCCCCACAGAGGTAATGGATGGCGCGCTGATCAGCGGCAACTGTGTGGCGGCGTCCGACAAGGTCACCACCTACATGCACCAGAACAACCCGGTCATCCATCAGCTGCTAAAATACCACGGCACCCGCTACAACTTCGTGGGCGCCATTGTCACCAATGAAAACGTCACCCTGCAGGACAAGGAGCGCTCCTCCGCCTTCACCTGCAAGCTGGCGCGTCAGCTGGGACTGGAAGCCGTCATCATCACCGAGGAAGGCTACGGCAACCCGGATACCGACCTGGTGATGAACTGCAGTCGTCTGGAAGACGCCGGCATTGAAACCGTCCTGATCACTGACGAATTTGCCGGTCGTGATGGTGAAAGCCAGGCCCTGGCGGACGCCACTGACAAAGCCGACGCACTGGTTTCCTGCGGTAACGGTAACCCCACCGTGGTTCTGCCACCCATGGATACCATCCTCGGCCACCTGAACTGTGCGGATACTATCGTCGGCGGCTTCACCGGCAGCCTGCGTGAAGACGGCAGCATCTGCATGGAAATTCAGGGCATCATCGGCGCCACCAGTGCGGTGGGATTCCACAACCTGGCAGCCCGCGAAGGCTGATCGTTTCCGGAGAACATGCAATGAAAGTACTGCACTACATCAACCAGTTCTTCGGCCAGAAAGGCGGCGAAGAAATGGCCCATATCGGCATGGAGCTGGTCGAAGGGCCGGTGGGCCCCGGCGCCATGCTGGCCAACCTGCTCAAGGACAAGGCCGAGCTGACCCACACCGTTATCTGCGGGGATTCCTGGTTCAATGAAAACCCGGCGGTTGCCTGCCAGGGCATTACCGAGATTCTGGAACAGGTGAAGCCTGACCTGGTGATTGCCGGCCCTGCGTTCAACGCTGGCCGTTACGGCATGGCCTGCGGTGCTGTCGCAAAAACCGCGAAAGCACTGGGCATTCCCACTGTTACCGGCATGTACCCGGAAAACCCCGGCTTTGATGTCTTCAAGACCTCGGTCTACTGCGTGGAAACCGGCAACAGCGCCGCCGCTATGCGTACCGCCCTGCCCGCCATGGCGAAACTGGCGAAAAAGTATCTTGAAACCGGCGACTTCGGTTATCCGGAAGAAAGCGGTTATATGCCTCGTGGTGTGCGGGTGAACTACTTCGCCGAACGCAACGGCGCCGAGCGAGCTGTGGATATCCTGCTGGCCAAGCTGGAAAAAAGGCCTTTCACCAGCGAATTTGAGATGCCGGTTTACGACAAGGTAGCGCCACAACCACCCGTTGTTGATCTGACCAAAGCAACCATTGCAGTGATATCTTCCGGCGGCGTGATTCCGAAAGGCAATCCGGACCGGCTGGAATCCTCCAGTGCCTCAAAGTTCGGTACTTATGACATTGCCGGCCTGGAACGTCTGGATGCGGAGCATTGGGAATCCATCCACGGCGGTTATGACCCGGTCTACGCTAATGCAGACCCCAACCGTGTCACTCCACTGGATGTCATGCGAGATCTGGAACGGGAAGGCAAAATCGGCAAACTGTACGACAAGATCTTTGTCACCGTCGGTACCGGAACGCCGGTGTCCAACTCAGAAGGCTTCGGGCGGGATATCGCCATGCTACTGCAGAAGGCCGGGGTGACCGCCGCCATCCTGACGTCCACCTGAGGCACCTGTACGCGTTGCGGTGCAACGATCGTCAAGCAGATTGAGAAGGTCATGCCTGTCGTCCATATCGCGACAGTGACGCCGATATCCCAGACAGTAGGCGCCAACCGGATAGTCAAGGCCAAGGCCATTCCTCATCCTCTCGGTGACCCGACGCTGGCACCGGCGGATGAGAAAGCCATGCGCCGGAAGATGGTTGAGAAGGCGCTGGCTGCGCTGACAACGGAAATTACGGAACAAACATTGTTCTAATAAAAATTGCTCACCGTAGTACTTTGAACCAGTACGACGGTGAGTAACTCACTGTTTTGTTTGCTTAGTGGAAATACCCTAGACAGGTTGTTTGCCCTTATACAATCAAATCCGGTATATCTGCTTCATCTGAGCTTTCGTCTCCATACAAAACCTTTAAGCAAAATTCATCTGAGCCAGATTCATCGGAACTTGATTCATCGGAACTTGATTGATCACCCATATAACCAGGCTCTTCTTCTATATCAACCTGTACAGTGTGAGTCTGTAAGCCACTCGGACCTGGCCGTGGTGAAGATGATCCAGAACTGGCAGAATCCACCCTGTGCACAGTAATACCCTTCTGACTGAGAAGGATTCCCTTATTTCTCATACCCAGTCGTTCCTTTAAAGTATTACCTGAATCCGTGAGTTCTTGATTTACCTGGCAATCAATCGGGTCAATCTCTTAATTCCAGGTGACCGGGTTAATCAGATTT
>NZ_BAABFL010000109.1:0-2107 GCF_039540975.1 Kistimonas scapharcae | reverse complement strand
CATGACACGTCTCCTAACCCAAGGAAAACCAGTGTCGTAAGTTTAGACGGGAGAATGGCTTATGTTAGGTGGTAATCAGGTATTTTTTTGCATCGTTTCTTGTGAAGAATACTCGTCGCATTAGGATCCATCAGCACCACTGGCGGCAAATCACAATAAGCCAATAGATAATGAATCAGTAACAGATTGGTGCGCCCCGTACCATCCATGGGGATATGCAATTGCTGAAGCCTGGGTATCGCTTTGGAGAGAATATCCAGCAAAGCATCAAGTCGTGCCTCCTCATCTTTTTTAGATTTACATAGCGTCACCAGCTTTTTATTCATTTTCTCAAAAAAATGCTCAGCCAATTTACCTAACTCATTTTTAAATAAAACACCACAAGGACGGCCAGACTTATCTTTTTCTCTGGAGGATGGCGCCAAACAATGAAATTCAACACTCTTGTCTTCAATTGTAAAACCACTTCTCACACTGTAATTTTTTATTCCATTCAGCAGGCGATTATCGCTATCTGATACGAAACCATCTTCTCGCAAGATCTTGAACGATTCACCGGCGGTGCCTCGACAATGCTGATATTGTTTCTCACACTTCTTTTTATACTCTATTGCCTCTACAATCCCCATATCCGTATGATGTTTTATTTGAGACTCAAAGAAAACAGCCGAAGATCGAACCGTTCCTGGCTTATGCCCTGTCAGCAGGCGATCAACATTTCGTGTCAGGAGGTCATTAAAATACATATAATCTGATAAACTAATCACTCTCGTAAATTCATTTTTATTGTGAACTCTCTGGAGACAAAAACGCATAGCTGTACACCATGCAAGCACACAACCCGGCTCTTTAGACTCATATTTTTTCGGTGATACCTTATCAACCAAAATCTGGCAAGGATCCGCAAACAAAAGAAAGAGATAAGGTCGTGGGATCTGCCATATATATCTAACCCCCATTGGGAGCTTATGTATGTTTCCCAAAATCTGAGAATTTACTTGATAGTCATCTTTTTCCAATACCTCAGACACTTTTTTTTCGTCTTGAACACTCACACCACCGACGGCTCCCTGACATTCTCTCTCCATAATCGACAACTCAGCAAAACCGCATGAAGGACTGGCGAATGTTGATACTCCGCTACCACAATACAAGCTAACTTGAGTAGTAGCGTGACTTACAGGGTCTTGCCGACGCCCTTGCAGCCCCCCTGACAATGAAACAGCATGTAACAAGCAGTCCCCCTTAATAAAACAAATAAAAAAACCACGAAATTATTAATAAACGAGACAAAAACAGCATTAACAAGACTGCCACTCCAACTTACAACAATCCTCGAAAACACATAACTGACTAGAAACCAATAAAAATATGAGACTGATCTGAAGCAGTAAAAATGGACATCCGCCTAAGCTGCCTTTGCCAACTCAAAATTCATGGGAGTCATATACCCCAATGAACTGTGTCGGCGGTTTCGATTGTAATCGACTTCAATGTATTCAAACACCGCCTGCCGCATCTGCGCCCGGTTCATCATTGGCTCATGGTGTATTGCCTCAACCTTCAATGAGTGAAAAAACTCTCTACGCAAGCGTTATCCCAGCAGTCGCCTTTACGACTCATACTCTGATGGAAGCCGTGCCTCTCGATCATGTCTCTGAATACCTGAGAACAGTACTGACTGCCTCTATCGCTGTGAAATAGCACGCCAGCAGGAAACCGGCGGCACCAGAGCGCCATGTTCAAGGCATCACAGACCAGGTCAGCTTTCATTGTGGTTCCCATGGACCAGCCTATGACTCGACGTGAGAACAGGTCAATGACAACGGCCAGATACAGCCAACCTTCGCTGGTTTGCAGATAGGTGATATCACCGGCCCATTTCTGATTTGGCGCTGTGGCTACAAAGTCACGCTTGAGCAGATTAGGCGCAACAGGCAAAGAGTGCTTGCTGTCCGTCGTGACCCTGAATCTACGGGCGGCCCTGGGAACGAGACCCTGTCGTTTCATGCTGTCCTGAATGATTTTGATACAACAAGGCTGACCAGCATCTTCCATGTCTTTCTGGATGCGACGAGCACCTGAACGAGACTTGCTTCGCCGGAAA
>NZ_BAABFL010000108.1:0-36222 GCF_039540975.1 Kistimonas scapharcae | reverse complement strand
GTGATCTTCCCCCGATAAAATGGACACCTGTCTACAGCTAAACTGCAGCCTCGTATTCTACCGGTGATTGATAATTAAGGCTCGAGTGCAGTCGAGTCCGATTATAAAAGTGTTGGATGTATCCCGCTATGCAATCTCGCAAATGCATCTCACCATAAAAGTGACTGCCTTTTATCAGTTCCGCTTTAAGCGAGTGAAAGAAGGATTCCATCTCTGCGTTGTCAGTACATTGTCCCGGGCGATTCATGCTGGGAATGATGCCATAGCGTTTGTGTATGTCCTGTATCTCATGCGCTCGGTATTCAATGCCGCGATCCGTGTGGAATACCAGCCCTTCAGGTGGCTTTCGGTTACGAATAGCCATCATGAGAGAGGCTCTGGTTAACTCAACCGTTCTGCGGCCAGCGAGTGACCAGCCCACAATACGGCGAGAGTACAGGTCCAGTATCGCAGCGAGATACTGCCATTTCCCCTTAACCCGGATATAGGTGACATCAGCCGCCCAGTGTTGATTGGGGGCTGTTGGTTTAGGCAGATCTTTCCTGATATTGGCAATGTTCCGATAAAATCGATGCAGCCCAGGCGCCCGGCGATAAACACGGACGCATCGACCTCTTAGCCCCTCTTCTTTCATCAAACGTTCAACACGTTTCCGGCTTATGAATATACCTTCCTTACGTAGTGCCTGATGAATACGTGGGCTGCCGTACACCCCTCGATGTCTCTCAAACAATGCAGCAATACGCTGCTTGAGAAAGGCATCCCTGTGGACTCTTTGGCAAGGTGCTCTGTTACGCCAGGCATAGAAGCCACTGGGTGAAACCTGAAGACGCCTACATAACCAGACAATGCCAAAGCGTTGACCATGGACGTTTATGAACGAGAACCTTTCCGCCGTTGTTCCGCAAGAAATCGTTGCCACTTTTTTAGGAAATCGTTCTCCATACGGAGTGCCTCATTTTCCCGTTCAAGTTGTTTCAGGCGATCAGGTTCAGGTGGCTGTTCAGGTCGTTCAATGGCTTTGAGATCAGTCGGTATCTTACGCTTATCTGCCACAAGCTTGCCCTCGAAGTATTCCTTGCGCCAACGGGACAACATAAAGGGATGGATGTCCAGCGATTGTGCAACATCCCTGATTAACCTGTCAGGTTTACAGGACATCAGTACAGCACCCACTTTGAATTCATTGCTGTACTGACGTGTTTTCTTACCTGTCTTATAGGCGGGCATGGCAGCCTCCGATCTAGTGGTTTTGATGTCCACTAAAACGGGGGAGGTTCAACGCTACCTCGTAACGGTTGATATGCATGAATCGCTCCCTTATTACCAGGATGACATCTATTCTCCAGAGGATGCCCCAAAGGGCGCCTGGCTCTATGAAAGCTGCAGATCACCCTCACAACCCATCGGCCGGTTACTGACAGACTCCCTTCCTGAACATATAGAGGTCTGCCCCTGGGACAAAATCTACGATGATATTTGTGACGGTGGCGTTATCGCTTTCTCACCAGACACAACAGGCCATGCCGAATTAAACGAACCGACCTCCCTGGAAGGCTACCTGTTTGAGTATTACACCGACCACGCCTTTACCCTGGAAACTCCCACCGGGTGGAAACTGGAGAAACGTATTGAAGCCCAACGCCATTTTCTGACAACGATTCTGGAGACCTATCAATCACGACTGGCATCTAAATAAAGCCGCATCAATAATCTCTGTGCATGTGGCTGTAATCTGCCAATAAAAAGCAGCTTGATTTACACCACTACACTGTGATGCGAGCACACACATANCGTGTTTTCTTACCTGTCTTATAGGCGGGCATGGCAGCCTCCGATCTAGTGGTTTTGATGTCCACTAAAACGGGGGAGGTTCAAAGACAATTACAAATATGTTGTTTGTATGGGCTCTGCAGATTCTCTTTGGGGTTGTGGTCTTGCTTCAATCGCACGCGAGGCTAGAACCTGATCTGATGCGGATGAATGTTGGCGGCAACAGGGGCTGTAAGAAAACGCCCCGGCGACTTTTCGCATGCCGGACAGTGCATTATCAAGGGCTAGCAATACCATAAAAATATTTGAAAAGAGCAGCCATTGATTTGCTGTACCATCAAAGGCTGCCCATCGTTTGCATGTTCCATAATAGGTGTCATTTTTGCCCAATGCAGGTTCATAATTCTTGGCGTCTTCCCCTAGGGTGTATTGGTACTTAGCAACAACATAAATTGCGGATACCCCGATTAAAGAAACAAAGAAACCAATGAGAAAATTTGAGGTTAGTCCACATATGTCGGTACATCTTTTTGTTATGGAGCCGCCAGTTTGTTTGTTTTTACAGGATTTGGAAAGCGATATTACCTGAGTTGCTTTTTCGAGCATGCCTTCTGCTTCACATGCTGTTTGTGTCACGATGTGTGCTGACATGGCGCCCATTTTTATCACATGGTCAATAACGCAGTTAGACCGGTACCAAGGAAGGTTGTTTGTCCATTGTTCTGCACCGCCGGCGAAAAAAATACCCGATGGGATCGTTATAATGAGTGGAGCTGATCTGGCGAGCTTTTGTCGCACGCTGGGTGCGGCTTTTATGCTGCGAACAAGTTTTTTGGCACTAAGCAAACCTGCATAGCCCAATATTCCTACAGAAATAAATTCCAGTGCGCCCAAAAAGGCAGCAGGCTTTCCAAGAGTTAAGGAGGCCTCGTAACCCGTTCTTACTCCATCGCTAGTTGCTGCTGCAAGAAGTAATAGAATGCCAAGTATGCCTTGGCAAATTTCTGAGGGCGATGCGTTTCGTATAAAGCTAAAGCTGGTGGGGAGCTCTGCGATGGCGTTGATTGATAGAGTGGAAAAAGCAAGGCCGCTTGCAGCTGTTATTAGACCGCTAACGATTCGTGTTAGAAGGGGGGCGCTAACATCCCATGTGTATGCCAGAAACTTGATCGATGGCGCAAGAAAGGTAGCAATTGTAAGGACGCGGTGAAGGAGTGTTGCAGGTGGTTCCGGCGAAAGAGAAAAGTGATGGTCTTTGAGTTGATTGGTAAAAGCCTCTCGTATTTGTTGGAACTCTTCATCATTAGGATCATCGTTGCTATTTGCAAAAATAGCGTCAAATTTCCCTATTACGGTGTCCTGCTCAGAATCAGGAAGGTTTGAGATAAAGTTATTGATGGCGTGAATTAGCTCTTTTGTTTTTTCTATCTTGGTTTCAGTGGTATTAATGCCTCTTTCATTTAAATGTTTTGCAATAGCCGGTATTGAGTTTGCAAGAGTACTAAGCTGCTCGTTTAATAGTCTGTTGTTTTGTATAGATAATGGATTTATTTCAATTTCCACTTGTTCAGGTACTATTTGTGGTTTTATTTCAGAAGCTGTTTGCTGATGCGGGTGAATAGGTGTCAGCATTTTTGATTCCTCTAAATAATGTGGTTGAGTCTTGAGTTACAGGGTTATGGCAATTTGGCGATTTTTTGGTTCATTTAAATGAATAACAAACTTGTTGTTATGTTTTTTGATTTAGTTATATATTTTTGGAAAGTGTTGTTGTTTATGTTTTTAGCTTTCTGTTTATTGTTATTTGTTTCAAGCTCTTGGCCCTTTAATGAGGACGGTCAAGTTGTGTTGATGTAAAGGGCACGGTTGGATGATAGAATGTCGGCATTGTTTAAAGTACTGTCTGGAAAGGTTATGAAAGACTATCAGCGTGAATTTATTCGCTTCGCCATTGAGCATGATGTGTTACGTTTTGGCGAGTTCACCCTGAAATCCGGCCGCAAGTCGCCCTATTTCTTTAACGCAGGCTTGTTCAAGACCGGCTTGGCATTGGCTAAGCTAGGCCGTTTTTATGCACAGGCGCTGGTGGATGCCGGTGTTGAGTTTGATGTCCTGTTCGGACCGGCTTACAAGGGCATACCCCTTGCATCGACGACAGCGGTAGCGCTGGCGGATCATCATGGCATGGATGTGCCCTGGTGTTTCAACCGTAAAGAGGCCAAGGATCATGGTGAAGGTGGCAATCTGGTCGGGGCGCCTCTGGAAGGCCGTATTGCCATTATTGATGATGTCATTACGGCGGGTACGGCTATTCGCGAGGTGATGGCAATTATTGATCAGGCCGGTGCGAAACCTGGTGTGGTTCTGATTGCGCTGGATCGCCAAGAGCGCGGGCAGGGTGAACTGTCAGCCATCCAGCAGGTCGAGCAGGATTTCAATGTGCCGGTGGCCAGTATTGTGACTTTGCGCCAGGTGCTGGAGTTTATTAAGGAAGACGATAAATTGCAGCAATATGCAGGTGCAATCGAAGCGTATCGCAGCCAGTACGGCATTGATGACTGAGTAAAAGACTGACTATGAACGCAGGCAGGCTGACAGTACGTAAAACGGGAACAGGCTCTCTGTCTGGTGGTTACCGAGCTTTGGGTATGGGATGCCTTTTGAGTCTTTGCATGTCTGCTGGTTTGTCTGCGGATATACGGCTGTATCGCTATAACGACGAAAATGGTCAGCTGGTGATATCGACACAGGTGCCCTTGCACTATGCCCGTTCAGGGTATGAGGTTATTGATAGCAGGGGAAAAGTGCTTGAGGTCATTGAGCCGGAGTTGGCCGGTGACGCACTGCTGGCAAGAGAGCGGCAGCAGTTGCAAGAGCAGCAGGCAAAGATCGCCCGTGAGCGTCGGGAGCAGGAAGGGCGCGAGTTGCTCAAGATGTACGGCAGTGTCGATGGTGTTGATCGTGCTGAGGCTCGCCAGTTGGCTGAGATGGATGCCCAGATTGCCATTGAGCAGGGCAGTATTCAGCGCCTGCGTGTCCAGCGGGAAGGTAAGGAAACCCGTGCGGCGGCCATTGAGCGATCAGGTCGAAACGTGCCAGAGGGTTTGCTGCAGGAGCTTTCGGGAATCGATGCGCAGGTGGTGCATCATCGGGACAAAATAGCCAGGCTTGAACAGGAAAAAGGCTTGCTGGCTGGGCGTTACGGTGAAAAGCGGGAGCTTGTCCGGCAGATGCTGGGAATCATGGCAGGCATCGAACGTAACCGTGAATTGGTCCTGACTTCACAGGACCTGGTCGGACGCTGGCAGCCGGTCAATACCGGTGAGGCTGGCGTTAGCTATTGGCATGCCAGGGATGATGGCGCCTTCCTGTTAATGAAAGCGCAGCTGGATCAGGAAGAGCAGTTGCTGGGGCGCTGGTCGCTGGATCGTAGAAATCGTATCGTGGTGGTTTACCATCGCAGGGAGCAGCGGTTGGATGACGGTTCCCTGCAGACATCCCCGGTCGGGCGTGAAGAGCGTTACCAGGTGCTGGATCGACTGGAGAACGATGACCTTCTGGTCAGGCTGGACGATCAGGTGGTTCAGCTGAGTCGCCAGTAGTTTTGTGGTTTAACGAAAAGGGGCAGCCAGGCCTGAACCAGTTGGTTGCCCCTTTTTTGTATTAGCGAAAAATCGCCAGGCTCAGGCATTCCCACTGGTCATTCCAGCTGTCGGTTGGCTTGCGTTTGAAACCGCTGCGCACATACTGACTGATTCTTCCTTCCGCTGTTGCCAGTAGCAGGTTGGCGGTCTCCTGCTGGGTCATTTGGGTGCGAAGGCCTTGATGGATTTCAGCATCACGCAATACCTGTCGAAGCTGGGTTTCCAGGCGGTCGAACAGTTGAATCACACGTACTCGCAACCGCTCGGTTTCACCGGCCAGCGCGTCACCGTTCAGGATGCGGGTCAGGCCCGGGTTCTTCTCGCAGAATGCCAGCAGCAGGGTCAGGAACTTCCGGCAGCAATCCTGAGCTGATTGCTCTTCCTTGATGATCAGCGTGATGCGAGTGAAGATCGCTTCCTCGATAAACTCAATCAAGCCCTCGAACATCTTGGCCTTGCTCGGAAAGTGCCGGTAAAGCGCCGCTTCCGAGACACCGACTTCCTGCGCCAGACGAGACGTAGTGATACGCTCACCCGGACTGGTTTCCAGCATATGGGCAAGGGCCTGGAGTATCTGCTCCTTGCGTGATTCCTTGCGAGGCTCTTTACGGGAGGTATTGCGTGCCTTTTCCATTGGGTATGCGATCTTGAGCGTTATTCGACAGATACACAGCACTCATCAGCAAGTCGTGATGGTTGCGGTATCTCCTCGTGGTGGTTGGTAATCAGGCTGCCGACGCCGCGTTCGGTAAAGATTTCCAGCAGTACGGCATGTTTGACGCGGCCGTCAATGATATGTGCACTGCGGGCGCCGTTCTTGACGGCATCCAGGGCACAGCGAATCTTGGGCAGCATGCCGCCATGGATGGTTCCATCAGCAATCAGGCTATTGACCCGGTTGACGGTCAGCCCGGTCAGCAGTTCACCCTGTTGATTCAGTACGCCGGGGGTGTTGGTCAGGAGGATCAGCTTTTCCGCGTTCAGGACCTCGGCGACTTTGCCGGCAACGAGATCGGCATTGATGTTATAGGATTTCCCGTGTTGATCAACGCCGATCGGGGCAATAACTGGAATGAAGTCTGAATTTTTCAGCATCTGGATAATGTCGGTATTGATGGCTTCCACTTCGCCAACAAGACCGATATCGATGATTTCCCGCGCCTGCATTTCCGGTGTCTGCCGATGGATCTTCAGCTGTCGGGCTTTGATGAAATTCCCGTCCTTGCCGGTCAGGCCGATGGCCTTGCCACCATTGCGGTTGATCAGGCTGACAATTTCCTTGTTAACCAGGCCGCCGAGCACCATCTGGACAACATCCATGGTTTCACTGTCCGTCACGCGCATGCCGTCAACAAAACGGGACTGGATCTTGAGTCGCTTGAGCAGGTCACCGATCTGGGGCCCGCCGCCATGCACCACGACCGGGTTAATGCCAATGGCTTTCAAAAGGACAATATCCCGGGCGAAACCGTTTTGAAGGGATTCGTTCTCCATGGCATTACCGCCATATTTGATCACAAAGGTCTTGCCGGCAAAGCGCTGCAGGTAGGGCAGGGCTTCCGTCAGTACGCTGGCGATCTGGATAGTGCTGTCCTCGGTGTGGCTCATAAGGTTTTCCCGGTGGTCATGACTGTTAGTTGCGCATTCAATGCGGCTGACTGGCAGCTCCAGCGTGAACTATAGCGCTTGTTTTATGTGCATCCCTGCCAGGTGCATCAGAAAACAGACCATGCCTGTAGTCGGCTATTTATAGCCTTTTTTGGCGCTGCTTCCGATACGGAATTGTCGCTCCGCCAGTACCGGTCAGAAATTGACCGGCAGGGTATTGTCCACGGCTTTCAGTTGTTCGCGGAACAGGGTTTTGATCTGGTCCAGGTGCTGGTTGTCATCAGCCTCGAACCGCAATACCAGTACGGGTGTGGTATTGGAGGCTCGCACCAGCCCCCAGCCCCAGGGGAACTCGACCCGTACACCGTCGATGGTGATCACATTGCCTTCCTTGAACTGCCCCTTGCTGGCGAACTGTTCGATCAGGGAGAATTTGTTCTCGTCTGTCACCTGGATGTTGATCTCGGGGGTATTGACGCTGTCCGGAAAACTGTTGAAAACTTCGTCGGCACTCAGCGTTTGGGCGGACAGGATTTCGACCAGGCGTGCCGCACTGTAGATACCGTCATCAAAACCATACCAGCGTTCTTTCAGGAATATGTGGCCGCTCATTTCGCCCGCCAGCAGGGCGCCGGTTTCCTTCATCTTGGCCTTGATCAGGGAATGGCCGGTTTTCCACATGACAGGACGACCGCCATAGTTACTGATCAGGCTGTTTAGTCGACGGGTACATTTAACGTCGTATATCACATCACAACCGGGGTTGCGGGTCACGATATCCTTGGCCAGCAGCATCAGCAGGCGATCCGGGAAAATGATGCGGCCTTTGTTGGTGACTAAGCCAACCCGGTCACCATCGCCATCGAATGCCAGGCCGAGATCTGCACCCGTTTCGGTGATTTTGGCGACAATATCCTGCAGGTTGTCCGGATTTCCAGGATCCGGGTGATGGTTGGGGAAGTTGCCGTCAACATCGCAATAGAGCGGAATCACTTCGCAGCCCAGTGCTTCAAAAAGCTCTGGCGCTATGACACCGGCCACACCGTTACCGCAGTCAATCACGACCTTCAGTGGCCGTTGGATGATGATGTCGTCCAGAATACGCTGGTGATAGTCGGCCAGTATGTTGTGTTCAGTGACCTGTCCTTCGCCAGTATTCAGCGCCTGACTGGTGATGCGCTGGTAAAGCCCCTGGATCGCTTCATTGGCCAGGGTTTCTCCGGCCAGAACAATCTTGAAACCATTATATCGGGGCGGATTATGGCTGCCGGTAATCATCACACCGGAACGGGCGCCCAGCTCATGGGTGGCGTAATAGAGAACCGGAGTTGGGACTGTGCCAATGGTAATGACATCACAGCTGCTGCCCGTGATGCCGGCAATCAGCTGATCACGCAGGGCCGGGCTGGACAGGCGGCCGTCCATGCCAACAATGAGGGTGGTTTCGCCCCGGGCCTTGGCCTCTGTGCCGATGGCGCGGCCCAGCAATTCGACTGTGTCGGGTGTCAGCTCGTCGCCGACTACGCCGCGAATGTCATAGGCGCGGAATATGGAGGCAGGGACAGCGGTCGCAGGATGAGGTGTTGGCGCGGTCACGGTGTCAGGTTGCTCAGTGTTGCTAACGGGAGAAGGTTCTTCGCCGGTTGTCATGCCATCAGTTGGAGTGCTGAGTGTATCCGGTGATTCATGGTCTGCAAGGCTCAGTTCCAGCAAATCATTGTCCTGAAACAGGGGCGCTGCAAACGGATCATCAGATACATCGGTAATGTCCTCTTTGAGCGGCAGTGGTTGCGTGCTGGACGGTTGCTCGACAGTAACCGTTGTCTGGTGTGTCTGAGGTTCGGCCAGTGGGTCATAGTAGACTTCAGGAGTGGGGGGCGATGCAAGCGGTGTTGTGGATGCCTGCCGGTATTGATCGATTTTTGAGGTGGTGGCTGTATTCAGTATGTTTTGTGCAATTTCGCGGAACATCGCGACTTTATAGCCGCCAATTTGCGGATTTCTTCCGTCATTGATATCGCTGATCAGGGTTTTCAGAAGATAGCTGTCCCCCATCAGGCGATGATTCTGGCTACGCCAGAAGCGATCCAGCAACACGGGAACTACGAAAATGGCGCCCAGTGCAATCAAGAGGAAAACAAGGGATGGCTGAAGCGATGTCATCCAGTACGGTGATGGCTGAAAGGTCAGTTTCCAACCGGCCTGCGCCAATGTGTACTCAAGCATTGGCGAATCCGACGCCGGAGCGGTGCCGAAGCGGAATAACTCCTGTACCGGCCCATCAATGGTTTGCACGAGCCGCCACTGTCCGCTGGTGGCATCGTTGATCATCAGAGCGTTTTGCAGGCGTTGCAAGTCGTAGGCAACCAGCAGGGTGCCAAGGCTTTCATTATTGATGGTAATCGGACTAACGGTATTGATGACCCACTGCTGGTTAGTGCGGGCAGCTTCTGGTGTCACGGTTTGCCCACGCAGGGAGCGGCGAATCATCTCTCGGGCGGCAAAGCTGGCGTCTTGTCCGATAGGTTGGTTAGCTGGATTTAGCTGCAGGTCGATGGCATCAGGCAGACTGCCGCGCAGCAGGCTGCGGAGATCGGCTAACTGGGCTGTATCCTGTGACTGAAATGCTTCTGCAACGGGCGACAGTGCGGCTAGACGGTCTGTGCTGTCTTGCATCAACCGGAGTTCCCGACTGAGAACGTCGGCCATATGTTGCCCAAACTGGTTGGCCTGTTGTTCTGCTGTAGAGCGTGCTTCGACGTGCGTCTGCCAGACGTAAAGTGCTAAAAACAATCCAAGCAAGAGCAGGATTCCGATCGCTATCAACGTGGTGGGATAGCTGAGCGGCTGGGATTCCGGTGTGTCGGAAGCGGAGTGAGAACGTCGATTGCTGGCGCGCGCTTTCCCAAAGAGGCCTTTCACTGCATTGTCCCGGTATCTGTTTTTATTATTGAAAATGTTCGACCCCGCCATCTTGGCGGCAGGGCCGGTTGGCGTCAGTGGCGACCGGAGTGGCCGAAACCGCCCTCGCCGCGATCGCTTTCCTCAAAGGATTCCACAATCTCAAAATCCGCCTGAACCACTGGAACCAGCACCAGCTGGGCAATCCGCTCACCGGGTTGCACGGTGAAAGTGGTATTGCCGCGGTTCCAGCAGGAAACCATCAGCTGACCCTGGTAGTCAGAGTCAATCAGGCCGACCAGGTTGCCCAGGACAATGCCGTGCTTATGACCCAGGCCGGAGCGGGGCAGGATCATGGCCGCCAGGGCCGGATCGCCAATATGAATGGCCAGGCCGGTGGGCAGCAGTTCTGTCTGTCCGGGTTCCAGTGTCAGGGGCTCGTCCAGACAGGCGCGCAGGTCGATGCCAGCGGAGCCATCGGTCGCATAGGCCGGCAGCGGAAACTCACTGCCGAGGCGGGAATCAAGAATTCGGGCTTTCAGTCTGTGCATGGTTCTCTCGTGTGCTGTTGTTCTCTGACCAGTCGTGATAGCGCTGGGCCAGGATATCCAGAAGCTGCCGGGCGACCTGGCGCTTCGATGTCTGTGGCAGCGTATCCTCAAAGTCCGGACCGATGACGGTGACGGCATTGTCATCGCTGTTGAAACCGATACTGCTGTCACTGACATCATTGGCGACAATCAGGTCCAGCTTTTTCCGGTGCAGTTTGTCGGTAGCGTAACTGATCACGTCGCAGGTTTCTGCGGCAAAGCCCACAACAAAGGGTTTCTGTTCCAGGGCGGCGACAGAGGCGACGATGTCAGGATTACGAACCAGTGTCAGCTGCAGGGTTTCGTCTGCGGCGTCGGGGTCTTTCTTGATCTTGTTGTTGGCTTCGGTATCGGGGCGGTAATCGGCGACGGCTGCGGTACTGATGAAAATATCGCAACCCTCGATGGATTCATGGACCGCACGGTGCATATCGCGGGCGCTGGTGACATCAATCCGGGTGACGCGATCCGGCGTCTCACGGTTAACGGGGCCGCTGATCAGCGTGACATCCGCACCGGCTTCCACGGCCGCTTCGGCGAGGGCATACCCCATCTTGCCGGAACTGTGGTTGGAAATGTAGCGAACGGGATCGATCGCCTCACGGGTTGGGCCGGCAGTGATGATGACGCGACGGCCGGTCAGTGTTTCCTGTTTGAACATCCCGGCAAGATGCTCAATCAATTCCATGGGTTCCAGCATCCGGCCGGGACCGGTTTCGCCACAGGCCTGTGAGCCTTCGGCAGGGCCGAACTGGGTAATGCCACGGTCTTCCAGAACCTGGCGGTTGTTGCGGGTGGCGCTGTCATTCCACATGCCCTGGTTCATCGCCGGTGCAAGGCATAACGGTGCGTTGGTCGCCAGGCAAAGGGTGGTGAGCAGGTCGTCACCATGGCCATTAGCCAGGCGCGCCATGAAATCAGCGGTCGCCGGTGCCACCAGGATGACATCCGCCCAGCGGGCCAGCTCGATGTGGCCCATGCCGGCTTCCGCTTTCGGGTCCAGCAGGTCGGTATGCACTGCATTGCCGGACAGCGCCTGCAGTGTCAGGGGAGTAATGAATTCGCAGGCCGCGCGGGTCATAACCACGTGGACCTCGGCACCCAGCTTGCGCAGGTGTCTGACCAGTTCCGCCGTCTTGTAGGCGGCGATGCCGCCGGTGATACCGACGAGGATTCGCTTCTTGTTCAGCCGCTGCATTCGTGTAACTGCTTGGTTTGAGTCAAACGGCCATTATAAGCATGCCGGCTGTGTTAAACCATGCACGGTATGGGTGAAGGTGTTCAGTTCCAGTTGCCTGTTCGGGTGCCGTTGCTGTCCAGAATCAGGTTTCCGTCTGCCACCTGGGCGCCTTGTGCCGTTGCCGTCAGCCTGACACAAGCCGCGATGACTGCACCGCCGGGACACGCGCCTGCTGTGACAATGTAGAAGCCATTTTCACTGGTTTGCTGGGCGGCATAGCCAAGTTGAGTGAGGTTGTCGGTGTATGTCGCGCGATCAATGTAGAAGCGCTCCTGCGCCTGGAGAATCTCCATCAATAACGCCTGGCCATCGCCACGCCGTCCCTGGCGTACCTGATCCTGGTAGCTGGGCCAGGCAATGGCCGCCAGTATGCCGATGATTGCGACAACGATCATCAGCTCAATCAGCGTAAAACCCGACCAGCGATTATGGCTGTGTTTCGCTGTAGCCTGTACCTGTTGTTGACCCTGATTGAGTGCTGCCCGTTGTTGCATTGTTTTCATCCGTATTCTCTTCTTCCGTTTCAGGCGCTAATGCGCTTTCTGCCGCCGTGATTGCCGCCTGCACGGTGGCTGTCCAGTTATCCCGCCAGAAGATGGTGCTGACGGCACTGTCCAGTGGTGAAACTGCCAGCTCGGTACCATAGGTAATGACATTCCCCTGCGGTGTCCGGATTTCTGCACCCGGTGTGGCGATGCCGCTCATGTTGCTGCTGATAAAACGGGTATAGCCGCCGTCTACCGCGACGACGCCCCGTCCGTTTCTCTGGCTGACCACGTAAAGCCGTGACCGGCCGGGATCGGCGAAACAGCTGGACTCGGCATCACGCACCAGGCGGAAGGTGGTGAAGAATAGGACGCCGCCAGCCGTCCGTGCCGGTGCGAGTACTTTCTCATGGCTGTTGCTGTCGAGATCCAGCATCCAGCCCTGCCTGGCGTTGAATGCGTCCTGTTTGACCTGGCGTGGGGACAGCGTTTCTCCCGCAGCCACAACATCGGATGCGGTATAGAGTGTTTCATCCGTAATGTCGTAGAGATCGCTTTCAGTGATCAGGTTCCATGACAGGGCGGCATTGTTTTCATCGTCCCACATGGGGTTGCCGACGTAACCGTTGCGCACCATATAGAATCGGTCGTTGATGCTTTGGCTCAACGGTTTGGCATGGTAGCCGGAACCGATGGCGATGGTGTAATTGAGCAGCCCTCCGTGGACTTCCAGCGCGACGCTGGGGCCATGGTAGAAGCGGCGGGCATCGTCAGTATCGGAAGCGTCAGCGCCGGACAGCCGGGCGAGGTGCACGCCGGTGATGCGCGTCAGGTTCTCGTTATCCGGATGATCACGCAGGTCGATTCGCCACAGGTTGCCGCCAATATCGGAGGCGAAGAGGGTTTCGACCAGGCCGTCGCCATTGCTGTCTGCGGTAAAGATGTTGCCGGGAATGCTGTAGTCCATGCCCGGCAGGTTGAGGTTGCTGTCGGCATTGCTGGCCCACCAGAGGCGTTCGCCGGTTATGGCATCGACGATGTAGATGGCGTTGCCGGTGTCGTCTGTTACCCGTGTGGTGGCGGTGTCCTGATCCCGGTCATAACCGCCCCCGAAGATGAGGACTTTTCGTGCTTCCCCATTGAAACGAATGGTGGCTGGCTGCAGGCGCGACCAGGTTTGTCCAAGCCTGGCAAAATTCCCTTCGCCGCCCTTGATCACCCAGAGCAGTTTGGGGGCTTCGCGATCGGTGTAATCAACGGCGTAGTAGTTGCCGTGGGCTGGGTGCCTGTCGTTCTCCAGAACGCCACCACGGCGCATGCCGACAAACAGGATGACGCGATCCTTTTTGTTATCCACGGTGGTTTGCAGGGTGTTATCACTGGCGTAGATCAGGCCATCATTGTTGTAGTCAAAGACGGCAACGGTGATGGGGCCGTCCAGCCCATAAGGCCGTGGGATAATACCCGGCGTGTTGCGATAGTAGTCAAACAGGTTCGGCAGCAGTTCCTTGGGAATAAACGCCGACAGCTCCTGACCGTTTGCCGCATCAATGGCATGGAGGTAGCCGTCGTTGGTGCCGACAAAGACGACGCTGTCCGTCATTTTCTGGTTGTCGATGCCTGTGTAAGTCCGGTAGTTAACGACAACCGGCTGGCTGTGAATGGCATCACCAAACTGGTGGTGCGGGTTACCGCTGGCATCCTGGCCTTTGATCCAGTTGAAGAAGCGGCTGCGTTCAGTCTCCGTAATATCATCGGGTAACTGCAGCAGGGTATTGTCAAAGGTGCCGTCTACCGCAAATGTGTCAGGTACGACGGCGGACATGGCGGCTGTTGGCTCATCCAGATCCGCATAATCGCCGGTATAGGTGAAGACCTTGCGGTTGGTACCCAGCTGTCCGGCAACGCCGCCGAGTTCGACATTTTTGCCGTCAGTAATGGCAGTTCCACTGATCGTCTGGGGCCAGAAGCTGGCGGAGTCTGTCTTGAAAAATCCGGTGTTGGGATCAACAGCTGGGGTGCCGTTGCGATCCAGGATGGCTGGCTTGCCGCTGTCGTCCACACCCAGCCGGTATCGCTTCAGGTTACCCGGCCAGCGTCGGGTTTCGGAGGGGCGGAAGATCGCGTAATACAGTTCATCCCGGTGCTCCAGCCGGTTAAAGGCGTTGACGGCAACGGCCGGCGACACAAAAGTGGCTTCGTTCAGGTAAACATCAATCAGAATGGACGACAGGGCATTCTGCAGTTGCTGGGCGCTTTCCACCGGGTAGAACTTGCCGCCGCCAAAGCGGGCGGTATCTTCCAGGAGAACTTTCCCGACAATGTTCCGGTAACCGATCGTATGGGTCTGGACAGTCTGCTTACCGGGGAGTGAACTGTTCAGGTCTGCATTGTTGAGCGCATAGGCCAGTGACGGCATGCAGCTCCGTCGGCCACTCCCCAGCCGGTTGGAGCCGCAGCCTGATCGGAGCTCGATATCCAGTGTTGCCTGGTCGAAACTGTCGAGAAGGGCATCAATGGCACTGTCCTTGCCGCTGTCGAAGCTCGGGGTGCCGTCGCTGAACAGTACGGCGTGATTTTTCTGGCACTGGTGGCTGATCGGTGTTGCATAACGGCTATCGGATGGCAGGACGCCACTGGCGTTCGTGTTGTTGGCCAGGGCATCCAGGTCGCTTCTGTCGGCCGTTGACCACTTGGAAGGATCGAAGAAGTCGACAAAATTATTGGGCATGGCTGAATGCCCGCGGCCGTAATCAACAATGCTGCCGGTGTAATACTGGCGGGCTTCCCAGAATGCTTCGGTCAGTGATGTGCCCTGAAGCAGAAAGGCGGTACTGAGTTCATCAACGGAATCACTCAGGGCGTCCTTGTTGTCGGTTTCACTCAAATCTTTCATTGCATCGCGGACGTGGCCGCCATTGGCCCAGCGGTTGGTGACGATCAGGCCGGCGTTGACGCTGTCGGTGCTGTTCACCAGGTTGGTGGTGGCTTCTTTCAGGATATTAAGGCGAGACTGTCTCGGTGCACCGGTGGTTTCCCTGTAGAAGCGATACCAACGCATGTATTTGGCGGAATAAAAACCGTACGGCTGGGATGTGGTGTCATTCCAGTTGTGGGCTTTATCGATATTACTGACGTAGTCACAGCTGAGGCCGCCGAAGGGGCAGTCTGGATAATAGATTTGGTTGTTATGGGGATAGGTTTTGGTTGTGGTGTTATTGGTGTTGTGGCCATGCCTGCCAAAATCCCCTTTACACTCGATGGTGCCGGGGCTGCCGCCAAGGATGATTTCACGGGTCCAGGTACCAGTGTCCTGAATCATCTGGTCGATGTAATAGCCGCTTCTGTCAAAAGCGTCCCGTGCAGCCTGGCAGTGGTTCTTGCTGATGGGAATACGTTTGGCGAGGGCGTCATCGGGGTCACCGCCCAGATCACCGGCGATAGAAAAGAAATAGTTGTCGCTGTAGAAATTCCTGTCGATGTCGCTCAGTTTGTCGTCGCCGTTGTAATCCTGTGCGGGATCAAACGGGTTTCGTACGTTGTCTTCCATCTCCGTCATGCTGGAGGACAGGTCGTAGACCAGCAGCAGGTTGGACTTTACATCCACCGGTTCATGGCTGGTGGTATAGATTTCGGTGTCGTCTGCCTGTGCCGGTAATGCCAGTGTGATAAGCAGCGCCAGCAGATAGCGGTAAATAGGAGCGTGTGTTGTTTTTATTGTCATGGTAAAACCGCCTAATCCGCAAAATTGGTCACGGCATTGTGATCAATCCGGTAAAAGATGCCCTGTGTCTGGTTAGACGTCGCACCGCTGGCCAGGGTAGCGGTGCTGTGGATGTTGAAAAAGTACTCGTTACCGCCATTGAGCTCTTCCCCCAGTGGAATCGTGCCGGTTGCCTGGTGATCCACGGTGATGACCTGAGTGATTGGCGGGGTCTGCCTGTTCAGGGCCAGCGCTGCCGCCGACACGGCATTGCCACTGGTGATGGCATTGTTGAAGCTGCTATTGCCCTGGACACCGGCCACCTGTGCAGACAGTTCACTGCGCGCGCCCTGGAATGTGAGCCCCTGGTGGTGGCTGTGTCCCGCCATGGCCGTCATCAGGCTGGCGTTGTACGCAGCGGTCAGTGCCAGAATCGACAGCATCATTAGAATGACCAGCGCCACGACCAGGGTGATGCCCTGTTGATGGTGCGGGGTGCGGTCAGGGCGTTGCTGTCTCATCGGGTATTGGCCAGGTAGATGGTTGTGGTGAAAATGCGGCGCAATGTGCTGTCGGCGTTGTGGGTAATCGTTTCGTCAAGCACGTTGTAACTGCGATTACGTGATGACAGGGCGGCACTGGGGCCGGCATTGGCCAGAAGCCCAAGGCGGATACTCAGGGCGTTTCCGTCAGGCGCTGTCTGGTAACGGTCGATTTGGCCGTCGCTATCCTGATCAACGCCGTATTGCACCTGGAGATTTTCGATACCGGTCGCCAGTGTCTGCGTGTTGCCATCGCTGTCCTGACAGCGAAGTGTATTGTCTTGTACGAAAAAAATATTGGTCACGGTATCCGATGACGTACCGGTACAGTGTTGGTCGTCCACCGGTATAAAAGTGATGGCCAGTGTGTCTGATACCGCACCATTGGTGCTAAGGGTGGTATCTACGGCAGTTGAGGTCGGCTGGTCAGGGTTGAAGCCAGCCATGCGGATGTAACGAGCCATCAGGCTCAGGCCAAAGTCGCCGGCTTCCTGCGCCCGCCCCATGGCGGCAGTCAGTGTATAGCCGGTGTGGTGATTGAGGTAGAGGGTCAGCAGTCCCGCCATCAACACGAGTCCGACGACCATGGCGACCATCAGTTCAACCAGCGACAGGCCGCGCTGTTGTAATTGCTTCATGGCGTCACCTCATAACGCAGGCTGCCGCTCACTGCGGCGGTACTGCCCACTGACGAGTTTGCCTGGGTCGTCGACCAGTTCAGGGTGATTCGGTGGCTGGCGTTGGTCGCACAGGCAATGGCGGCTGTGGCGCAGAGGTCAACGGTGAGGGTGCGCGCGGACAGGGTGTTGCCATCGCCACGATCAGCACACATGACATCTTCAATATCCCAGGCCGCCAGTTCTGCCGGGGTGCAGGACTGGTTGAGACAGCTTCGTACCGGATCTGCGCAGTCGGCACTGCCGGTATAGGTCGTGGCACCGGAAGGGTTGGCGCGCATGCGTTCTACCAGGTCCTGCACCAGCCAGCCGCCGACCGCTTTCTGGGCGGCCAGTTGATTGGCCTGTAGTGCGCTGAGTTGCAGGGAGACCAGGCCGACAATCCCGAAGGCTGTGATCAAGACGGTGATCAGTACTTCAACCAGGGTAATACCTTGCTGCCGATGCATTCGTCATCTCCTGGGTCACTGCTACAAAATCTGCCCGGCAAGGCTGATGCTGACTTGTTGTGATTTACCATCGGAAGTGATGGTGAACGTTTCACCGTTGAGGGTGGAGCCGTCGGGCAGGAAAAAAATGAACTGGGTAGCGGTGTTATCGGGGGTTAGCTGGATGTTGTTGTCGGGTGTGTATTGCTTAAGTACCTGGCCTCCTGCCTGAACCGCCCAGCCATTGCTCCAGTCGTTGTTGATCTGGGCGACAGAGATCAGTGCGTTACGCTTGATGGCTTCGCTGCGGGCATATAGCAGTGAATGCTGAAGTGCTGAGGAATGTGTGCGTACCCTGTTTTCTGCCATAAACCCCTGAAAGCTGGGAATGCCGATACCCAGCAGGATGCTGGCGATTGCCAGGGTGATCATCAGTTCAATGAGGGTGAAGCCTTTATGGTGTGACATGGCAGCATTTTTATTGTTGTTATGTTGCACTATCGTGCAAGCTTAATCGGTTTTGGCTTCAGAGTATTGGCTGTAATGTCATGAGCCTATGGTGCCGAGGGCCAACCGGGGGCTGTTGATTAAGGTTTGTAGGCACCGATGCGATTCTTCAGCGCTTTGGTTTAATGAACATGCATCCATTATGGAACGATATTTAAGAGCAAGATTGTCTGTCTTTATGTAGGGAGCATTCCGGCTCCCCTGTTGTGCACGGGAATCAATCAAAGCACAGCGAGTATTGGATGGCACTTATATAAAGGCCACATCTGGAGATATCTCTGCAGCGATTCTCATCAATACCGGTTTTGTCAGATTACGTTTCTGAAATGATCGCTGACTTGTCCTGTTGGGCTGGATTAGTGGGTTTGTTGGGTCGCAGCCGTTACTGGCTCGCTTTCCAGTTTCATGGCGGGTGGCCTGCCGTCGTAGACAGGATCGCCCTGGCCTCTGGCCTTGCAATAGGAAGGCATGGTGTCCTGGGTGACAAACTTACCGTCATTGTCCCAGATGTGGGTATTCACGCCGCAATTGGAGCGTTGCTGATACGTGCAATGCCAGCCTGATCCCGGTGCTGCTGCCCAGATGGAATTCTCCGAAGCACCCGGTTGGGAGCAGCAGAGATGATGGGATGGCCAGTCATCGGCACTGCCGCAGTTGGCATTCATATACGCGGAGACACCGGAAGACGCTCCGGCTACCAGTAGAGACAAGCCAAACAGTCGGTAAAACTTCATGTTGGAAACCTCTCTGCATCTACGGTTGAATGATGCAGGGGCAGTATAGATAGGAAATCTGTAGCAGGAGTGGTGGCTATCAATCCGTCAGCATGGTATGACAATGCATCTTGATTAACCTGTCAATGACGATTGCTTTGCTCCCAGTGGCCTTAGAATGCTGTTGAAAGGCTCAAGATGACTGGAATGCCGTATTGTCATTGCCTTGAGAGTCCATTAAAGTTCACCGCCAAAATGGGCAGCCTATTGCTGCTGTAACCCACTGCCTGAAACCCGAAACAGCGGGCGTTTTGTTCACGTTGTTCATCGTTCAGCGTTTGTGCAAGAAGTAATCAATTATTGTCAGCAGGATTACTTTCTGGTATAAAGCCCGGTCTTTGTGTACCGGCTCTCGGCTGAACGCATTTGGGCGGGCCGGCTACTGCCTGACCGGGTAGTTCCGGTATGTATGAATAAAGAATCCGGCCTTCGGGTTGGGTAAACGCTTAGAGAGAGGCTCAAATATGTCCAGAGTTTGCCAGGTGACCGGCAAGCGTCCCGCTGTCGGTAACAACGTGTCACACGCTAACAACAAGACTCGTCGTCGTTTTCTGCCGAACCTGCACCATCACCGTTTCTGGGTTGAGTCCGAGAAGCGTTTTGTGAGACTGCGTGTTTCTTCCAAGGGCATGCGCATCATCGACAAGAAGGGCATCGATGCCGTTCTGGCTGAGCTCCGCGCCCGCGGCGAGCGTTTCTAAGGTTCGATAAGAGAGGATTACGACGATGGCTAAGGCTGTTCGCGAGAAAATCAAGCTGGTATCCACTGCCGGTACCGGTTACTTCTACACCACCACCAAGAACAAGCGTAACACCCCGGACAAGTTCGTCTTCAAGAAGTACGATCCCAAAGTCCGCAAGCACGTTGAGTTCAAGGAAGCCAAGATCAAGTAAGATCGGCTTTCCGCAGCCCTGCTATCGGGGACTGTGGTGGACGTGTTAAAGAAACCCGCACTTTGCGGGTTTTTTTATAGCTGTAAGTGACTATTTTCTGAACAATTATAAAGCGCCTACAATGCGCCTTCGCCTGAGTCAGTGAGATGTTATGAGCAAACCGGAACTCCTGTCGCCTGCCGGCACCCTGAGAAACATGCGTTATGCCTTCGCCTATGGCGCGGATGCGGTCTATGCCGGCCAGCCCCGTTACAGCCTGCGCGTACGGAATAACGACTTCAAGTTGGAAAACCTGGAAAACGGGATCAACGAGGCGCATGCCCAGGGCAAGCAGTTCTACCTGGCGAGTAACATTGCGCCCCATAACTCGAAGGTGAAGACCTATCTGCGGGATATGGAACCGGTCATTGCCATGAAACCGGACGCGTTGATTATGTCCGACCCTGGTCTGATCATGATGGTGCGTGACCGCTGGCCGGATATGCCGGTGCATATGTCGGTGCAGGCCAACGTCGTTAACTTCGCCACGGTGAAGTTCTGGGCTCGTCAGGGCGTCAGTCGGATTATTCTCTCCCGTGAGCTGTCGCTGGATGAAATTGCTGAGATCCGTGAAGAATGTCCGGATATGGAGCTGGAAGTGTTCGTACACGGTTCGCTCTGCATTGCTTATTCCGGTCGTTGCCTGCTGTCCGGCTACATCAATCACCGTGACCCTAACCAGGGCACCTGCACCAATGCCTGCCGCTGGAAGTATCAGGCCCATGAGGCCACAGAAACAGCCAGTGGTGATGTCATCGCGACCACGTTTGACCCCTCAGAGGTTGCGAATGAGCCGACACTGGGCAGCGGTGAGCCAACGGATAAGATGTATCTGCTGCAGGAAGAAAACCGCCCGGGACAATATATGCCCGCTTATGAAGATGAGCATGGCACCTATATTATGAATTCCCGCGATCTGCGTGCGGTTCAGCATGTCCATCGTTTGCACGGCATGGGGGTTCACTCGCTGAAGATCGAAGGTCGAACCAAATCCCACTATTATGTGGCGCGTACTGCCCAGGTTTATCGTCAGGCCATCGATGATGCCGCCGCTGGCAAATCATTCGATATGGCGCTGATGGATACGCTGGAGAATTTGGCCAGCCGCGGATATACGGAAGGTTTTTACCGTCGTCATGTCCATGACGAATACCAGAATTACGAGCAGGGGGCTTCCAAGGGCAGTCTGCAGCAGTTCGTCGGCGAGATTCTGGATGCCGGCACGGAATTCATCACTGTGGATGTCAAAAACCGGTTTGAGCAGGGCGATACACTGGAGCTACTGACTCCATCCGGTAACCATACGTTCCGTCTGGACCACATGGAAAACCAGCGTGGCGAGAAAGTCTCTGTGGCGCCGGGATCCGGGCACAAAATTCGTCTGCCGGTGACTGAAGACATGAAAGTCGATGAATTCTCACTGCTGGTGAGACACCTGCCTCAGGCTGAAGCGTCTGCCTGATCAGGCAAATCGCAGGTAAATAAAAAGGGAGGTATTGCCTCCCTTTTCCTTTTGATGGATGACCGGTTTATAAATTAACCGGCATTCTCATCAGCGCAGCTTAGTCTTCGATCACGCAGTCCAGACGCTTCTTGCCGGTGCGATCCAGGTAGGTCTGGAAATCTTTCGGCAGGCGGCCAGTGGTGGAACCGTGCCAGGTGACGGTGTCGCCACTGTTGGTTTCATACTGGAAAGTGAACTTCTGAACATTGCGACGCTTTTTGGGCGCAGCTTCTTCGGTCGGATCCAGGTCGTCCAGGGACAGGCCTCGCTCGGCCAGCAGGCGACGCACTTCATCAATGTTTTCCTGTTTGGCCTGACGCTTGGCTTCATCAGCGGCTACAGCGTCTTTCTTTTCGGCCAGAATGCCTTCCAGACGGCTGATGATGCGCTCGATATCCTCAACGTGGACATCTTTGAACAGGGCGCGGATACGAGTCTTACTTGCCAGACGATGCTGAATTTCGTCAAAAATATTCATTTAAATTAACCCCTAGGTTGTATGCGGAACGATTTTAAGTGAATAAAAAGCAATCAGCAATCTTTAACGTTGATAATCTCCCGTGAAATTAACGGGGAGGTCTTAATTATTAACACGATTTCGCTTTATTAATACCTGAAATGTCTCGTTGTTTCCAGAAGAATTCTATTTTGTCTTTCAACGGGAAAAGACCGTACTGTTTGGATATAAGCGTTAGGTTAACAGGATATGGGGATGCTTCTGGCATAAGGGACGGTGTGTTTGATTTGAGAATCACAAGGAAATGAGGGACTGTATCAATTAGTGTTGAGACCGTTCGCTGATTTCGGCCTGTTATGGTTTTGCACCATCAACAGGCCGGCATTCCTATTATGTTGTTAATCAGTGCACCCTTGTCTCTTCCGGAGCTGGTACAGCTTGTTGTAATTCCCTATATGGAATCAGGTCTTTCAGTTGGTACTCACGGATTTCTCCCCAGTTCATTTCAACCCGAATCCAGCCGTTGCTGAGGTATTCCTTAATGCATCCTTCTTCGTAGGTAATACGATCCTTGACGCGTGTAACGTGTTCCATGTGTGCGCTCCTTCCCTAAGTCATGCACTGCTTTTCTACGGTTACCATGGTGAGTCGTCCGGTGCCTGTGATGGCTGTGAGTACGTGACGCAGGCACAAATCCCTGTGATTGCTCAGACTCTCCTCTTTGGATCAAGCAGGTTATGTGCCATCTGAAACAGCCGACCTGCAGGAATGAGGACTTGTTTCTGTGGTGGTTGTGCGTATCGACGCCATTGTTTCACAGACTGCAGCCATTGTTGTGAGTCTGGCCGAACGTTCAGAAACAGTGTAGAAGAAATTCTGTTAAGTAACGTTGACAATCTTGTTTCATTTTATCGTTACTTTGATTGTTTAAAGCGATGACGCATCACAATCAAAAAAAACAGTCGATGAGATGGTGCATCAGCGCCTTGTAAAGGTAGGGGCTGACCGGCAGGCGCTTTACTCCATTAAACCGCTTTGTTTATATAGACCAATGCATTTCAATAAAGTGGTTGGTGGGTGTCTCCTGTGAAGAGACGAGACATTCTCACTTGGCAAAGTATCAATTGGATAGATGGCAATTCAGCAGGATTGGGTGTCCGAGAGGATGCTCGGTAGTGAAGCATAATGATCGAATGGATACAGATTGAGCCAGAAACCGTTGAATCTGTTATTTGGCTGAATGCGTAATAACAAGAAAACAGGGATCAGCTATTGAGGATGTTGTGAGGTAGCCCCCATTGCCTGGGAAGGTATTTTCTCCGGCGATAAAGGAAGCGAAACAGATGATGGACCCATTGATGTTATTGCTCTCCGATCATCCGCTAGGGGTGCTGGTCTCGATCGTCATTGCTACGTACATACTGGAAGATGCCGCCATTGTGGGAGCCGCTGTGCTCGCCGCTGAAGGTGTTATCACCCCGTTTAGCGCGTTTGCCGCTTTGTTTTTAGGCATCTTCAGCGGGGATTTATGGCTCTATGGCATGGGAAGCCTGATCCGGCGCTATCGTCGATTCCAGCGGCTGGCAGCGAAACCCGTGTTGGAAAGAGCACGGGGCTGGTTGGCACGCAATATGGTAATGACGGTTTTTGTCGTCAGGCTAATACCGGGTATGCGGTTACCTTGCTATCTGGCCTGTGGGTTGTTTGCCCTGTCACTGAGACTCTTTTTGGGCACTGTCTTAGTGGCGTCCTTACTGTGGACCGGAGCACTGTTTAGCGGACTTTATCTGCTGGGCGAGCACTTATGGATGACGCTGGGGGAATGGAAGTGGTTGCTGCTTCCGGGGGTAGTTGTACTGTTTTACCTGGGGCAGGGATGGATCAGTCGGTCACTGGGCCGTTATATGGATATTCAGAAAAATGACAGAGAATACGTTAATTGAGCAGGCCGTTTTACCGACATTTTCAGACAAACAGGCCCATGTCGGCATGCCACCTCTGGCTCGTACCCGGCGTGCGATTGCCTTTTTTGAGTTCTGGCCGACGCCCTTGGTCTATTTTCCGGTAGCCATGCTATGGCTGTTTCGGGCAATTCAGCATCGAAGCCTCACGCTTCCCTTGTGTGCGAACCCGGGATTTTACCTTGGCGGGATGGTCGGAGAGTCCAAGGCGACGAATTTTAGCTGTGCCGGTGAATATGCCCGTCAACATATTGCTGACTGGTGCCGGGTGCAGAATGATTTGTCCCAGGCAGACAAAACACTGAATACGGCGCTAGAGACTATGACAGCATCAGGCTTGCATTTTCCCTTGATTGCGAAGCCGGATATGGGCTGTCGTGGTCAAGGGGTTCGCATCGTGCGTGATGCGGTTGAAGTGGCTGACTATCTGCAGGATTTTCCGGATGGTGGACACATCCTGTTTCAGCAACTTGTTCCCTATGAAGCGGAAGCCGGTATTTTTTACATTCGGATGCCGGGTGCAGATAGAGGACAGTTATTTTCCATTACCCTGAAATACCAGCCTTACGTTTACGGCAATGGTATCGATACCTTGAGAACCCTGATTCAACAGGATCGCAGGGCTGGACAGCTTACACATCTGTATTTCAAACGCCACGAAGCCGTTCTCGATCAGGTGATTCCCGAAGGGCAGCCGTTTCGGCTGGCCTTTGCCGGCAGCCATAGCCGGGGTGCGATCTTCCGGGATGGGCGACATCTTATCACAGAGGCGTTGACAACGGCTTTTGACCGGATTTGTCAGGATATTGATGGGTTTTACTACGGACGTTTTGATGTGCGCTTTCGAGATACCCAATCCCTGCAAGAAGGGCAGGATTTCACTATTCTGGAAATTAATGGCGTCAGCAGTGAAGCGGCGCATATCTGGGATGCCGATTCTTCCCTGCGGGAGGTTTATAAGACCCTGTTCCATCAATACAACACGTTGTTTCGTATCGGGGCTATAAATCGACGCAAGGGAGCCAGGCCGGATGGGCTTCTGGCCCTCATAAAGGGTTGGCAGGAGGAAAAACGTCTTGGACGACATTATCCGGATACCGAATAAGACGCGTCATGGAATGAGGACATAAAAATGCAACGTATCCTGTTTAATCTGGCAGTGATGATGCCTTTGATGCTATGGGGGGCTGGGGTTGTTTCTGCAGACACCATTTATACCGGCTACTTCAGTAACAAGGCGGTGGGTGGGTATGACACCGTCGCTTATTTTACAGAGGGCAAGCCGGTCGAAGGCAGCAGCAAGTTCAAGTACCGCTGGCAGGGGGCAGACTGGTATTTCAGCAGTGCCGAGAACCTGGAAATGTTCAGGGAATTGCCGGAACGCTATGCGCCACAATACGGTGGACACTGTGCCTGGGCAGTCGCGGCAAGGAACGATCTTTATAAAGGTGACCCTGAATACTGGAAAATTGTGGATGGAAAGCTTTATCTTAATTATGACAAGTCAGTGCAGGATCGCTGGTTGAAGGATATTCCCGGGTTCATTACCGAGGGTGATAAGAACTGGCCGGCGCTGAACAATAACTAAACGCCAGGGAGGCACCATGTCCCGGAAGATAAAGTGGATTCTGTCCGCCTATATTGCATTCATCTTTATCCAGTCATTGTTTTTCAAGTTTTCAGATGCGCCTGAAACCCAGTTCATTTTCGGGACACTGGGCGAATGGTCTGGGTTTTACTGGTTTGGGCAGTATGGTGCCTATGGCGTGGGAATTGCCGAGCTGATTGCCTCAATCCTGTTGTTTACGCCGTTACGGTTATACGGCGCTGCCATGGCATCGTGCATCATGATTGGCGCGATATTTTTTCACCTGTTTACCCCGCTGGGTATTTTTATGCCTGAGTTTAATGAGGCGGGTGAAATCATCGGGGATGATGGCGGATTACTGTTTGTTAACGCCTGTATTGTTTGTGCCAGCGCTATTGCTGTCACCGTGATGGATTTGATTCAGACCAATCACCCATTCAAACGCCTGTTTGCAAAGCGTAGTATTTTCCGGGAAGACGACATTCCGGACTGAATAAAAACATAAAAAACTGTCAGGAAGACGCCATGCTTGCGATGTCGCCATTTCGGCTGCCGGTACCCTCCCGGCTGAAATTCCTGCAACCGTTGCTGGAGCGGCTGCTGGGGCTTAGCTATCTGGACCGTCTTTACCGGCAGCGGGTGCATACAGAAACACCCAAGGATTTTGTCCGGGTTGCCTTAAGACTGCTTGGGCTTCGCTATACCTCTACACGCGACATTGTGGACAGCGTGCCTGCTGAGGGGTCGTTGGTGGTGGTGGCCAATCATCCGTTTGGGGGGGCTGAAGGACTGGCCATTATTGATTTGCTGCTTAAAGTGCGACCGGACACGCGGGTACTGGCGAATCAGGTATTGAATGGCATCCCTGAGCTTCGTGAGCTTTTCATTGGTGTTGATATCCTGGGAACACAGAATCGTCGCCGAGCCAATCGTGAGGCGATTGAGCGTGCCCGTGAATGGGTTCAGGGTGGCGGTGTTCTACTGGTGTTCCCCGCGGGTGAAGTCGCCAGCTGGAACTGGAAGAAACGCAGGGTGACAGAAGCACCATGGCGCACCACGGCCGCAGCCATTATCCGGGAAACCGGTGCCAGCGTTTTGCCGGTTTTTGTCGCGGGAAATAATAGCCGACTATTCCACATGCTGGGTGTTGTACATCCGGCCTTGCGGACGCTGCGCCTGGTCAGAGAGCTAATCAACAAACGTGGACAGATCATTCAGCTGTCCCCCGGCAAGTTGATTACGCCATCTGACAGGCGGCAGCTGAATAACGACAAGGCGCTGACCAACTTTCTCCGACTCAATACCCTGCTGTTACGAGAGCATACTACGGGTTCAGAAAACCAAGCTGCGACACAGGCGAGGACGCTTCAGCCTTTGATCGAGCCGGTTCCGCAGGCGCTGCTAGCGGAAGATATCAGTCAGCTGATGGCTGAGCGACGACTTCTGGAAAAGGGGGAGATGGAAGTCTGGTGTGCGTCAGCCACTGAATTACCTCATATTTTGAAGGAAATTGGCCGGTTGCGTGAGTTGACGTTCAGAATTGTCGGTGAAGGCACCGGGTATGAAATGGATGTTGATCAATACGACCGTGACTACCTGCACCTGTTTTTGTGGCATAAAAGCCGACAGGAAATCGTGGGTGCCTACCGTCTCGGGTTGGTGGATCGCCTTTACGAACAACAAGGGCTGGAAGGCATTTATTCCCGTAGTTTATTCCAATACGATGCTACGTTTCTGAAAAAACTGGGTGGCTGCCTGGAAATGGGGCGTTCGTTTGTGCGCCCCGAATACCAGAAAAGTATCACCGCACTCATGTTCCTGTGGAAAGGGATTGGCGCATTCATTGTCAAACATCCCCAGTACCGGATCCTGTTTGGGCCGGTCAGTATCAGCAATGATTACAGTGAGCTATCCCGCCAGCTGATGGCAAGCTGCCTACAGGCCAATAATTACGATAAGACATTGGCAGATCTGGTGCGCCCAACCGCGCCTCTGGCAGATGAGCCGACAGCGCTGTGGGATCCGGATCACCTGGAAGGCTTGAGTCATGTTGAGGGACTGTCGTTATTGATACAAACCATCGAGAAAGATAAAGGCGTCCCCATACTGATCAAGCACTATCTGAAACTGCAGGGTGAATTTGCCGGCTTCAATGTGGACAAGAACTTCAATAACGCCTTGGATGGTTTAATCGTTGTTGACCTGAAAAAAGTCGATGACCGAATGCTGGGGAAGTATCTGGGCAATGAAGGGATGGTGTTGTTTCGGAACCGACATGGTTATGTGACGGCCTAGCGACCGTCACAGCCGCAATATCATAGCGTCTGGCGATGGCGTAATGTCGCCGGTGCCATGCCCAGTGCGAATTGAACCGGAATATCCAGATAGTTCAATAGGACAGAGATCAGGGCATTGTGATGAATAGTGTGACTCTGTAAGAACAGCAGTTCACGAATTACCGTGGTGGTGGTCATCACCGGATCTTCATTGTTATCATCCGAAGTAAACGCTGTGATTGACATAATATGGCATTCACAACCTTTTTCCTCTAACCGCTTCAGCCGGTGCGCAATTCCATCAATGCGCGTGATTGCGAGTTCTCGAATGGTTTCCAGTGAAGGGTCTCTCGGGCGCTGGTCATAATTGACCTCTTGTTCACCGAGGCTAATGAAAAAACGTTCATAATGCTCAAGAACATGGCGGACATGCTGCCCGATAGTACTGTCTGTGATATCAGCTCTGTGGGTGAAGGTATCGTCGCCAATTGCCTGAAGTTGTGTACGTAAATCCCTGAGGCATCGCCTGTTCGCCTCTACAGTCCTTTGTAACGGCATACTGATTTTCCTATTGGTTCAACTAAGTTGCCTTAGATAGCTTAGTCATTGTTACGCATTTTGAAAGCACTTGTGAATGCTTATCTGAAACTCTTCGTAACCGGCAGGATTGTGGATGTATTGACGCACTGGCTAAGAACAAGCGAAAGACATTGTGAGCATGATGGTATTTGTACGTATGTGTCAGGATGGGACGGCCTGTTACGGTAGCCGGCACGAGATCAACATCAGGTTTTCGGAACCACACTGACATGTTCCATACAGCGTATTACTACGCCGACTATCGCCAGCCTCAATGGTGTAGTTGAGCGTAACCGTTTAACTGCGTCATTGAGGCGTTTTGATCGACCGAACCCGGGTTCGAAGGTCAAATCGCAAGTGGCGCAGCTGATGAAACCTTTCCCGCCTGCCTCCTTCCGATATTCCCCCAGAACCCGCACACATTGATTGCATTTATCAGAAAACATCTGTTTGCCAGGGGGCAGTATGCAGAACAGACTTATCGGCAGTGCGCTGATTATCGCAGGGACCTCTCTCGGGGCGGGAATGATCGCCATGCCTTTGGCGACAGCCGTGATAGGCTTTTGGCCGGCTTTAGTATTAATGGTGTTTAACTGGGCGCTGGCGACTTATTCTGGCTTGCTGGTAGCTGAGGTCTGTCGCGCCTGTCCGGGTACGACGTCATTGTACGGTGCTGCCGGACAGCTACTTGGACGACCAGGGCAGTTTATTGCGTCACTGGCGACCCTGTTTCTGCCTTATGCACTTTGTGCTGCCTACATCACTGGCGCTGCAGGACACCTCAATGGCAGCCTGGCCCATTGGTTCAGCATCGCGCTGCCGCAAGGATTCAGTGCAATCTGTGTCACAGCCCTGTTTGCAGGCGTTATCGTAATCAGTACCAGTAGCGTTGACCTCGTGACGCGAGGGTTGTTTATGCTCAAGGTGATGATGCTGGTGATGTTGATCGGTTTGCTTTTGCCGAAAGTGGAACCCGCCTACCTGAATACGATGCCTGTATCAGAGGGGGTGATGTGGGCTGCCTTACCATTATTTTTTACTTCATTCGGTTTTCAGGCGACAGTCCCCAGCATTGTCCGCTATCTGGATGATAAACCGGCACAGATTCGTCCCGCTGTGATCATCGGCAGCACGTTACCTTTGATTATTTACCTGCTCTGGGTGATTGGCACCAATGGTGTTTTACCACAGGGCAGTCTGGTTGCCATACAGAATGGCCAGGATCCTGTCAGTGCACTGGTAATTGGACTTACTCAGTTTGGCGGATCTGTCTGGATTTCTACCGCGATCAACTTATTTGCCATATTGGCGCTGGCGACATCTTTTCTTGGTGTTGCACTTGGCCTTTTCGATTATCTTTCTGAAGTCTTTCGACGCGCTGGTTCGTTCAGTGGCCGCTTACAGACAGCGTTGATTACCTTTATCCCACCGTTATTGGTTGCACTGTATTTTCCGGATAGTTTCATTACGGTGCTGGGCTTTGCTGCGATAGCGCTTGTTGTGCTCGCAATAGGCTTGCCCACGTGCATGGCTTTGACGTTGAGGAAGGTGTCGAAGGAAGGCGCCTCTCCGATTATGGATCAACCAATATTGCAGATACTGGCAGCAACGGCCGGCTTAATGATCATTTTGATACAGCTGGCAATTGCAGCAAAAATCTTGCCCGCGATCGGTTGAATACTTAGCGCTGAAGAGGTGTGCTTTTCAGCGCTGAATTCATCGACAGTAATTTTATAGTAATGATTTCTTCGTTTTATACGATTGTTGCATGAGTTTAGCGTCACTACTGCATCACGTTTATGATGTTTATCCAATAGAGTGATAAAGCAGTAATACAGTTAGATAAGATCTATACCATGCTCCATGCACGCTGGCGGCTATACATTGTACTTATAACACTGTCTGCTACCGAGTTACTTGCAGCGGAAGATGTTGGATTGTTCAAAATAGGTTGAATAAGTTTAGGAATAAGTTTTGCTATTTTATTGGTTTTATATTTCATATGGTCATGAAAAAATGTTTGTTAATTTCTAAGCGTGTTTTTATATTTGCTGCAAGATTTCAGGCGTTTTTTTTATTTGATGCTAAGATGGAGCACAGGTAATAGACGTTGGTTTCAGGATAATTGTCGTGTCTAGATTGATGGTTTTTTTACTGGCATTGAGTACTTCTTTGCTGAGCACGCTTTCATTATCGGCTTATGCTGAGCGCGATGAAGGTGATAGTCCATTTATTAGTACGGAATTAAATAATTTACCTTATGAGCGTGAGTGGGTTAATACACTAAGGCGTGAATCGAGTACACAATTTAATCCTGAACGGTTACAGTTAGTGCATTGTGATGAGGTGTCAGGGAACTGTTTGTTTAGAAGTAGCCTTCCTCAGAAAGGGAATGATTTCGCTTACGGTGAGCTGAGACAAGCCATGCAGTCTGCCTACCGTGCGCGCATGGGGGCTTCATTACCGGCAAGGTTTGAACTGGTTGATATATCGTTATTGAATTGGTTCACAGATGCAAAGGAGCTACAGCTTGAAAAACAGTATTTTAGGATGAATCCAGAGAAGGGTCGATTTAAACACCATGCAATCTATGGTGCACTTTCAAGCCCGAATGCCTACCCTGAGACCATGAAGAATTGGCTTGAGGTTTTACCTTCAATGGGTGAAATTAGCGCATTGGAAGATGATTTAGGGTATCTCATCAGTACCGTAAATGACAAACCGCAAATGGTAGTCGTTCATTGTCGTGCAGGGCATGACCGCACTGGCGAGGTTGTTGCTGCTTTTCAAATGCGCTATTTAGGCATGAGTCATCGAGAAGCTTTTGCAAAGGCTAATGCTACAAAAGGCCATCCCGGTAAACCACTTCCTATTAACCCATTAAGCCGTAATGGACTCATGTGGTATGCCTATTACCTTAGAGATGTTATGGGAATCTCTACAGTCGGCGATATAGAGTGATTAATAATAGGAAAATAGTTCATCGCGATAAGTAGTTTTTGGAATAAGCTAGGAAAGGCTTTTACTGCAATAGTGCTTCTGCTTCACTTTTCAGTTTGTGAAGTAAATCAAGCGCCAATTCAGAGAGCCTTTCTCTTTCTACATTTATACTTTCACTAGCCTTCGCCGAATCAGAATTCGGTACCTTTATAAGTTCAGGTAGTCTTATGACAGCTTCGGTTCCTTGACGGATCGTCGTCCTGTGATCGCTGTATGCACTGGGTTGAAGAAGAGGATCGGTATGAGTTTCAGTCAAGGATATTGGAATTTCCGCTGTGGTATCGTTTGTTTTAGATGTGACAATAGTGTCCGTTGCCCTTACGTTAAGCATAAACGGCCTTATGAACTTTCCTCCTTGTCCTGTTATTTTATCGTAGCTAATTTCAATTTGATCAGCATAATTCTCGTTAGCGAATAGTATTTGTCCAACAAATGGACATACAGTATTTTGTGGGCAGCTTTCCATTCTTACATAGAATAGATGAGTGGGTACGGGGGATGTATCTGTAGCGGGCGCTGGTATACCACTGACTTTGAAGGTCATAGACTGATCAGTACGATAGTTTATATCAACTGTATTGAGTTCGGCTTTTAATTCAAAACATTCTGCTTGGTGTAAGTTTAGAGTTATCGTTTGCATCGATTGTTTGATATTCATATGCGTCTTTGTTTTATGTTTTGTTTTATGTTTTGTTTTATGCGTTTTTTTCCCAACTGACTCTTGCCAATTCTTGGCCAAACACCATACTTTAAACAGCATCTCATCAAAATAACCCTGTGTCCCAAATTGGTTTGCGCTGACTAATGCTCTAGAGGTAGATTCAGGACGAACAACGACTTTAGTACTGGAAATCTCAATAGCGATACCCGTTGCTGTCATGGAAAGATTCTCAAAAGGAAGCTTCGATAGCATGCAAGCAACCTGACGGTAAAAACCTATACCTTTAATGACTAAATCCTTAAATTTTTCATCCTCTACTGACTGCCTGATTTTTTCGTAGTTAGGTAGTATGAGCCGCATTAGCGTTTCAGGAATGAACTCTTTGACAAAAACATCGACACCAAGTAAACCCAGTACTGTGAAATGATCTAGCAACATGCCTACTACATTCTCGGTGCCTGGCTTTAGCTGGATGCGTTGTTTTGCCTTTTCTGGCACTTTTGCACAGAACCTTTCGATGTGGATAATTTTGTCGCTTTTACGTGAGCGCTGTTGAGGAAATGCCTCTGCTCCCTCTGGTGTTGATTCAGAGGTATCGACGGCTGTAACCATTCTAATGTTGTGAAGCTCAACCAGTGCTTTAGGGTAGAATGTTTGACTATTAAACCTGATCCATTGCAGCAGTATAGATTCAATGAGCAAGTTGATATTGGGGGTGTAGTCAGTATCGCTATCACTGGGGAAAAAAGCCTGAAACATGGGTTTCAAATCAAAAGCGCCCTTTAATTGCTTGAAAATGCCTGACCGCAAAAATGTGTGTACATATTGTGTTTCTCTAGCCGTTGGATCGAATTCTATATTTATATTGGTGACTGCAAGATCAAGTGCTATTTTGAATGTTTTATTACAGTGGGGAGAATGGTCATCCGACTGTTCTGGTAGGTCAGCAGTTGAGCAAGTCGGTTCATAAGATACGCTTGAAGAGAGAGGGGCCGCTTCTGCGTTTACAGCGTTATCAGAATCATCGGTGGGTCTTGATTTTTTCCTCAATTCCTCTAATTCCTCTAATTCCTCTAATTCCTCTAATTCCTTTACTGAGTGTATTTCTTCATCTTTTTCTTTTGGTAGTGTACCATCGAAAGTTAGGGTCGAATGAAAATCTAATATTAACTGTAATTCATTTTTATTTTCACGTGATAATTTAATTTCAGTGAGTGTTATTGTTGTATCCTTTAGTTCAATCGCGAAATAAAGGCATTGATACTCTATGTATCCTATGCGAGCGATTATTGGTCTTTGTGCCAATGGTTCTCCTTTTTCTAATGCTTTTTGTCTGGCTTTATACGTTTCTTTTAAATCTTTATTTGCTTGGATAATAGATTGTAATGATTCGGTTCTGTTTTCTTTGCAGAATGCTTTCTTTTCTTCTTTTGTACTGTTGGGTGGGTATTTAATGTCTGCTATTGCGATGCTTTCAGGTAGCTCGTTCAGCATTGCATTAAGGATATTTACTTTTGATGGGATAACGCCTTTAAGACTCTTTTTTAATTTACGCCATAATGATTCTGGTTTGGTAGCACTTGTTTTAGGGCGCACAGCTCGGTGTTCCATGGGGCGTTCCGGACTGTTGCTTTGATCAATCGTGGCGGAAATTGGACATGTACTGCCCTCTTGGTGAAGTTGTCGTGTTTGAAATTGTACGTTTTCTTCAATCTCAACAAATGAATCAGTACTAGAGGAACTGATACTTTCTGATGAACCTGCATAGGCAGCAGCATTGGATGCCATGATAATTTCCTGACCTTGAATGAATACAATAACATTTGAAATTTAATGAGATGATAAAGAAATGCACTGACGGAATGGTTCATTTCAATAACTGTTGTAATTTTTACCAAGTCCGTCAGCAGCTAGCTACTCTCAAAAAATTCCAAAGTGACGGTTTTCGAAAATATTGAAGTGCAGTCGTTGTTTGTCAGGTTTCTCCCGTTCTCTTATGCCGGGATCCGAAGCCTCTGATACTATGGATAGAAAGGTTAGTAAATCATTACTCTTTGTGAACTTTTACTGATAGATTACGCCTAAATAGACAGAGTTATACCAGAAGAGCAGGAACAGGAGGGTAAGAACGAATGGGACTTGAGAATCTGTTTTCTATCGTCTTTGTGGCGGTAGTGGCCGTATTCATATTCAAGGGGGTCTATATGGTGCCCCAAGGCTATAACTATACGGTGGAACGCTTCGGTAAGTTTACGCGCACCCTTGGCCCTGGGCTTCATGTGCTGATTCCGTTTATTGACATGATTGGCCGCAAGCAGAACATGATGGAGCAGGTATTGGATATTCCACCACAGGAAGTGATATCCAGTGACAATGCCCAGGTGACGACTGATGCTGTCTGCTTCTTCCAGATTCAGGATCCTGTGAAGTCGGCTTATGAGGTCAATGACTTAAATCGAGCCATGCAAAATCTGGTGATGACGAATATCCGTGCCGTGCTGGGCTCCATGGAACTCGATGACATGTTGTCGAATCGGGATCGCATCAATACCAGCCTGCTGCAAAAAGTAGATGAAGCCACTGATCCCTGGGGCATAAAAGTGACCCGTATAGAGATCCGCGATATTTCTCCCCCTCAGGATCTGGTGGACTCTATGGCTCGCCAGATGAAGGCAGAACGGGAAAAGCGTGCACAGATTCTGGAAGCGGAAGGTGCCAGAGAGGCGGCCATCAAGGTTGCAGAAGGTGAGAAGCAGGCGCAAATCCTGAAAGCGGAAGGTGAACTGGAAGCCGCCAGGCGAGAAGCTGAAGCGCGGGAGCGTTTGGCTGAAGCAGAGGCTCAGGCGACAGGCGTTGTCTCCAAGGCCATTGCTGAGGGAAATATTCAGGCGGTACATTATTTTGTCGCCCAGAAATATGTTGAAGCTCTCAAGGAAATGGCGTCCTCAGAGAACAGTAAAGTGATTATGATGCCGCTGGAAGCATCGGATGTGATCGGTTCTGTGGCGGGTGTTAAAGAACTGCTGCAGTCTACAGGTACCCACAAGAGTTAATGTAACAAGGAGAAAAACGTGGGCTTGCTGGATTCATTACAACCCTGGCACTGGCTGATTCTGAGCCTGGTGCTCTTTGCCCTGGAAGCGCTGGGAGCCTCGGGCTTTTTAATTGGTGCGGGCATCGCTTCTGCATTGATGGCGCTGCTTCTGTGGCTGTTCCCATCACTGGATTGGGGTGTCCAGCTCATGCTGTTTGGTGTCGGCACTCTGGCGATGACCGTTGCCTGGTGGAAAGTCTTCCGACGCTATAACGAACAGACCGATCATCCCGAACTGAATAATCGTGCGGTTCAGATGGTGGGGCGAGTGATCGTTCTGGAGCAGCCCGTTTCCAATGGTCAGGGACGGATTCAAATCGGGGATACCTTCTGGAAAGTCCGCAGTGAAGCCGATTTAGAGGCTGGCACGACTGTTGTCGTCAGTGGTTATGATGGCATGGTGCTTCAGCTGACGCCCAGGGAATAAAACCTGTTCTTCAGTAAACACCCGCCACTATGGCGGGTGTTTGCTTTATGGCATTCCGTCAACGGGCGATCCGGTTACTGATGTGACAGGTTTTCGTGTACGCTTGTGCTTCTGATTCAACAGCCTGATAAGTCCTGAGGATCAATCCGTGTATCTAGGTTATATCGAGCCGGTCTTTCGTCCGCCCAGTGAGTGGAAATCACTGATTCTCCAGGTCACGAATGGTTGCTCATGGAATCGCTGTACGTTTTGCGAGATGTATACTGCGGATCAAAAGACCTTCCGGCCAAAGCCTCAGGGGGATATTGAAAAGGAACTGAAATCGGTAGTGCAGTCTGGCATGCCGGTTAACCGGGTGTTTCTCGCCGACGGTGATGCAATGACGTTGTCGTTCAGGAGGCTGGAAGCGATACTGGCGGCTATCAATCACTACTTGCCCGATGTTCAACGTATCTCGTCATATTGTTTACCCAGAAACCTGAAGAACAAAACCGTTGCGGAATTAACGCAATTACGCGAGATGGGGCTCAGTCTGATGTACGTCGGCTGCGAATCCGGCGACGATGAAGTGTTACAGCGGGTGCAGAAGGGCGAAACCTGGGACTCTTCACTGGCCGCCCTCGAAAAAATTCGCCAGGCAGGTATGAAAAGTTCCGTCATGATATTGAATGGCCTGGGTGGCAGGTTGTTGTCTGAACAACATGCATTGAATTCCGCTAGCCTGATGAACGCAGCTCAGCCAGAGTATCTTTCCACGTTGGTTGTCTCTTTTCCTCTTGGTATGGAGCGTTTCTGTAATCATCCCCTAAACTAGGGGCATTTCGAATTAGAGTTCTCCGACTTACACTGAGTCAAACGGAGAACGAGATGA
>NZ_BAABFL010000107.1:0-12272 GCF_039540975.1 Kistimonas scapharcae | reverse complement strand
CAGGCGGTAATGGGAACATGGGGATGAGCTTAGGCGGCAGAACGTGAAATCGCCTTATGTACCGGTTTTTGAGTACTTACCAAGAACAAATACTCAAACGATAAGTAATAGTAAAGAAAGACTAATAGAAAAAGCACTCAAAAAAAGATTTTCGGACAGTGGAAAGGAGTTCCAAAAAAACTGGCTTAGCTATGCCGTTGGTATATTATTTGGTAGATGGGATAACAAAACAATAGAAAATAGAATTAGCACTTCTATAAACATAAACCCTGAATTAACATTACCAATTTTTCAACCTGGCTTGGCAGATCATTCAAAAATTAATACTGAACAGATCATATTTACATCAGACAATTTTTCTTCTAAAAAATCATTAGTAAATTCTTTAGATAATCTTTCTATAGGAATATCTTTTGATGGTATAGATATTGAAAACTGGATTAGAAAAGATTTTTTTAATGAACACATTGATCGATACTCAGAAAGTGGTAGAACCTCTCCAATATATTGGCCCCTACAAACCCCATCCGGCTCCTACACGCTTTGGGTTTACTATCACCGCTTAAACGAACAAACCCTCTACACCTGCATCAACGATTTTGTTGAACCAAAGCTTCAGCAAGTGGCACAAGACCTGAGTACCCTAAAAGGCAAATCCACCCGCAGCAGCCAGGAAGAAAAAGACCTCGCCAAACTAACGGATCTGGCCAGCGAGCTGCGTGATTTCCATGATGAGCTATTACGGCTGGCGAAATTCTGGAAACCAAACCTCAATGACGGTGTCCAAATCACCGCAGCCCCGTTGTGGAAACTGTTCCAGCACAAGGCCTGGCAGAAAAAGCTGAAAGAGACCTGGGGCAAGCTGGAAAAAGGCGATTACGACTGGGCGCATCTGGCCTGCAGTATCTGGCCAGAGCGGGTGCTGCGCAAATGCCACCAGGACCGCAGCTTCGCCATTGCCCACGATGTCGAAGACCATTTCTGGCATGAAGTAGAAGTGCCGATTATTCGCCGTGGCAAGGACACCGGTGAAGTGAAATATGAATGGCAACCAAAAGACTTAAGCGACAATGAATTAAATGTACTGGTGAAACAGTTGATCGCAGAAAAAGTCTGATTCATTATCGAGCTATTTATAATGAAAATGCCGCAGTCAGGCACTTTCCTATTTTCAATGCCTGAGGGGAGCGGCATTTTCCGCTTATGGCTGTTTAATGGAGGCCATGATGGCAAAACAAACAAAGCGACCCGGTATTCCCAGAATAGAGTCCATCAAGGTCGAGAACTACCGGGCTCTGCGCAAAATCGAACTGAAGGACCTTACTCCCCTGACGGTGCTACTTGGCCCCAATGGCAGCGGTAAGTCCACCATTTTTGATGTGTTTAACTTTCTGTCGGAGTGTTTTCAGTTTGGCCTGCGCCACGCCTGGGACCGTCGTGGCCGGGGCAAGGAGCTGAAGAGCCGTGGCGCTTCCGGCCCCATTCTGTTTGAACTGAAATACCGGGAGCAGCCCGGTACCCCCATTATCACCTACCATCTGGCCATTGATGAGGGTACTAAAGGCCCGGAAGTGGTGGAAGAGTGGCTACAGTGGCGACGGGGTACCAAAGGTGCGCCGTTCCGCTTTCTGGAGTTCAGCCGGGGCAAGGGTCGTGCCGCCAGTGGTGAAACCCCCGATGTGGATGATGCCCGGGAAGAGACCAATCTGCGTTCACCGGATTTGATTGCCGTAAACACCCTGGGGCAGCTTTCTGAACACCCTCGTATTGCCGCCCTGCGGGAGTTTATTACCGACTGGTATGTTTCGTATCTCTCCATTGATCAAACCCGCAATCAACCCGAAGCTGGCCCCCAGGAGCGTTTGAGCAAAGGGGGAGAGAACCTGCCCAATGTGATTCAATACCTGAAAGAGCAGCACCCGGAACGACTGGAAGCGATTTTTGCCAATCTGCGCCAGCGCATACCCCGACTGGAACGGGTGGAAGCGGACCCAATGCCGGATGGCCGCCTGCTGTTGCAAATTAAAGATGCTCCGTTTGATCAGCCGGTTTTGTCGAAATTTGCCTCTGACGGTACCATGAAAATGCTGGCTTATTTAACGGTACTGCACGACCCGGAACCTGCTCGTTTTATCGGTATTGAAGAGCCGGAAAACTTTCTGCATCCACGGTTATTGCCTGAACTGGCAGAGGAGTGCCGAACGGCTGCACAAAACTCTCAGTTACTGATTACCAGTCATTCCCCTTTCTTGCTAAACGCTATGCGAGCAGAAGAGGTGCGCATTCTTTACCGTGATGAACAGGGGTTTACCCAGGCGGTACGTGCCAGTGATATCCAGGGCATAAAAGAGTTACTAAACGCTGGTGCCTCTTTGGGCTATTTATGGATGGAGGGGCACTTTGGAATTGGTGATCCACTGGTCAATTTTGGAGCTCCTAAAGCCAACATCAAAGCAGGGAAGTAGTCATGCTGGAGAAACTCATTGTGTTTGTCGAAGAGATCTCCATGGAAGCCGCCCTGGAAGGGCTACTGCCCGGAATGCTGGGGGATGTGGCGTTTCAGATCATCCGTTTTCAGTGCAAGGATGATCTGCTGAAGCAGTTACCAAACCGGCTAAGGGGCTACAGCAGCTGGCTACCGGCCAACCATGCCATCCTGGTGTTGGTGGACCGTGATGACGAGGATTGCGTTCAGTTAAAACAACGGCTGGAGCAAACGGCTACTGAAGCGGGTTTAACCACCAAGGCTCAGGATGGAGAACGATTTCAGGTGGTGAACCGAGTGGTGATCGAGGAGCTGGAAGCCTGGTTTTTTGGGGACTGGCAGGCGGTCAGGCAGGCCTATCCAAGGGTGGCGGAAAATGTGCCCCGTAAAAAACCGTACCGAGACCCGGACGCCATTAAAGGCGGCACCTGGGAAGCCCTGGAGCGTGAGATGAAAAGAGCGGGCTATTTTGCTACCGGCATCAATAAGCTCGAATGTGCCAGACAGGTAGGCCAATATATGAACCCTGCACAGAATCGTTCCGCCAGTTTTAACGCCTTTGCCGACGCCATTAACACCGCATTAGCCTGGAACTAAAATGAACATTCAAGAATTTATACAAGAGCAGGTATTTGCGCCACGCCTGGAAAAGCATCAGGTCTTGGTGGTCTATGACCCGGAACAACGCTACCGGGATACCTGCCTGGTGATGGCCGATGACCGGCGTAAAGTGGTCGATGCCAGTGACTCCAGTATTATCTCCCGGGCCCAGGCGATTCAGGCGCTGGGGGAGCTTGGCCAACAGTCCATTGAGCAACTGCTGGTTTATGTCCCCGCTGCCAGGCCCCTGGAAGATGAAGAGAAACAAAAAGACCCCTTTGCCCTCTATGGCGCTCTTTATGGCGAATTCGAGGCAGCCTTTCCCATGGGTGATGGGGATAGCTATTTGAGCATCTGCTTAAAAGCCAAGCCCGACCACGCTACCGAGGTTCGCAGAATCTTCGAGCAGGATGCCAACCCCAGTTTTGCCGTTATTGATGCCATTGGTGGCGGCCTCAGCTGGCCTAACCTGATAGCGACGCTCAAGGTTGAATCCACCCGGGACATTCTGTTCAGTCTGCTGGTGCCCGGTGACAGCCAGCTTGTCTCACTGAATGCCGGTGACAGCTGGGTTGCTGAAACCAGGGAACTACTGAAAGCCAGCATCGGTTTGACCTTGAAAACCCGGGGTAAGACCTGGTCCGCCATTGGCGAAGAGTTATGGCGTTTTGTACTGTTCAGCGAATTCGTGTTTGACCTGCCGGAACCCCTGCCCGCTGCCCTGGCCGATGTGCCCAGGGCCACCGAGGCGGCCAAACCACTGGTGGAAGATATCTGTGAGCGGTTGCGCAGCGATCGTCGCACCCAGGCCACCTATATTGAACGGGCGGAAGCGGTGGAGGCCGAGCTGGAGCTGTCATCACTCTGCGATGGCATCGTTGATCTGGGCGAGCGGGATACCTTCCCCTTTGAAGAGCGAACCTTTTTGCATCAGGCCATGGATGCCCTGCAACGGGACGATACCGATAAGGTCAGGCATATTTTATCCCGGCATGTGCAATCGGTATGGACGGGCAAAGGCGAAAGCCAGGCCCAGTGGGACCTGTTGCGCTCAGCGCTGGCACTGGTGGAAACCTGTCAGGACAATGACCGTCTGCTGGTTGAACATACCCGTTCAATGGAGTCGCTGATCGACTTCTATCTTGCCCAGTTCAGAGAAGTCGACCGACTGCACCGGGAGTTTGAACAGGCGGTCAGCGATTATGACTGGCAGGATACCCAGGGCCTGATGCATCCTCTGCAGCAACGGGTGCGCAAACAATACGGGCAGTTAATTGAAAAACTTCAACTCTTGTTTACCAAACATTTAACCAATTCCGGCTGGCCTGTTTCAGGGCGTCTGGCCAACACTGAGGTGTTTGACAAACTGGTGGGGCCCAAGCTCGCCCAAAGCGGTAATAAAGTCGCCTATTTAATGGTGGACGCCCTGCGCTATGAGTTAGGGGTCGCTCTGGAGCAACAGCTGGCAGAAGACGGTAAAGTGGAACTGACCTCGGCATTGGCACAACTGCCCAGCATCACCCTGGTGGGTATGGCCAGCCTGCTACCGGATGCCAGCACCGGGCTGAAGCTCAACCGGATAGATGGCAAGCTGGTGCCAGCCATTAATGACCAGGAAGTAAAAACGGTTGCCCAGCGTATGGACGTTATCCGTAAGCGTTATGGCCAGCGATTCCAGGAAGGCAGGCTGGAAGATTTTGTGCGCAATCGCTTTAAGGTGGAAGATGGCACCGAGTTGTTAGTCTTGCGCAGCGTGGAAATTGATGGGCACTTTGAAAATCATCCTGATACCGCGCCCAATGAAATTATTAATGCCCTGAAACGCATTCGGGTGGCGGTTCATAAACTGAAAGATGCCGGTTTCAGTGATGTGGTGATTCCCACGGACCATGGCTTTTTTATGAATACCCATGCCCAGGCCGGGGATACCTGCAGCAAGAACAGCGGTGACTGGCTCAATATTCATGAGCGTTGTTTGCTGGGCGATGGTGCAGCGGATGGCAATCATTATGAATTAGCCACGGATAAAGCCGGTATTCGCAGTGATATGCCCAAGCTGGCCGGGCCTCTGACCATGGCTTCTTACCGCTCGGGAATGCTCTATTATCATGGTGGCGCCTCGTTGCAAGAATGCGTGGTGCCGGTGATTACGGTAAAACTGGAAGCATCAAAACAGGCCGCCATTGAGCAGGCCAGTGTGGTGTTGAGCTATAAGAATGGTGCCAAACGCATTACTACACGATTGCCAGTGGTAGAGATTGCCGTGGAAACACAGGATATGTTTTCCACCCATAGCGATTTTGAAATATTGCTGGAAGCCCAGGACAAAAATGGCAATGTGGTGGGTGAAGCGAAACCGGGTGGCGCGGTAAACCCAGCCACCGGTACCATTACGCTGAGGCCTGATGACAAGGCTCAGATTACCGTAAAAATGCAGATGGAATTTGAAGGCAAATTCAAGATAAAAGCATTAAACCCTTCCACCATGGCTACCTACTGCCAGTTGGATTTGGAAACTGACTACACGGTATAAGCCATGGATACGATTGATAAGAAGCTCAATGCACTGTTTGATGGCAAGGTGGTTCGAAAAGACCTGGTTCATCGCATTAAAAAAGGCACCAATGTGCCTACCTTTGTGCTGGAATTTTTGCTGGCAAGATATTGTGCCAGTGATGATGAAGCCGAGATCCAGGCGGGGATGGAAGCGGTTCTAGATACGCTGAATGACAATTACGTGCGCCCCAATGAAGCCAACAAGGCGCAGTCCAAAGTGGCCACCAAGGGCAAGTACCGTTTTATCGACAAGGTGCATGTTAACTATGTTGAGAAAAACCGTCGGCACTGGGCTGCCCTGGAAAATTTTGATTCCCGTAAAGTGGCCATCAGTGAAAAGTTCTATCGGGATAATGACCGGCTTTTGCAAGGCGGGCTTTGGGCAGAAGTGACCATTGCCTATAACGAAATTGAAGATGATGATTATGCCTTTTACATTGAAGATCTGCGGCCAATTCAGCTAAGCCGGTTCAATTTTGATCAATATTGTGAAGGGCGTCAGGCCTGCTCCCGGGATGAGTGGATGAGCTTTATTCTCCGGTCAGTGGGCCTGGAACCGGGGAAGCTTGCTCACCGGGTAAAAATGCACTTTATTACGCGCTTGCTGCCCCTGGTGGAACCCAATTTTAATTTTATTGAGCTGGGGCCCCGGGGAACGGGGAAATCCTATTTCTTCAGTGAGTTCTCACCTTATTCGACCCTGATCAGCGGTGGCCAGGCCACCAAGGCAACCCTTTTCTATAACAACCAGCGCAAGAAGATCGGCCTGGTGGGTTTCTGGGATACCGTGGCCTTTGACGAGGTGGGCGGCATTAAGGTTAAAGACCATGACACCATTCAGATCATGAAAGACTTTATGGCCAATGGTCGTTTTTCCCGGGGTGTTGAGGTGATTGCCGATGCCTCCATGGCGTTTGTTGGCAACCTGGATTTATCCGTGGACCAGATTGTTAACTCGGAAGTGTTTGATTTATTTCAACCGCTGCCCAAGGAGTTTGACCTGGCCATTATGGATCGCTTTGCCTGTTACCTTCCCGGCTGGGAAATGCCCAAGAACAGCAGCGAATTCCTGACCAATAACTACGGATTTATTACTGATTATCTGGCAGAAGCCTTCCACTATCAGCTAAAGCACACCAACCGGTATGAAGAGGTCAGTAAGCGTATTCGTCTGGGTAAGGCCGTGGAAGGCCGTGATGAAAAAGGCATCAAGAAAACCGTTGCGGCCTTCTTGAAAATTCTTCATCCCAGTGGCTCACCTTCTGATGAAGAGTTTGAGGAATATGTCGCTTATGCGGTTGAAGCCCGGCGTCGTGTAAAAGAGCAAATGAATAAACGCAAATCCGATGATGAATTTGCCAAAATCAATCTCTCTTACATTAACTCTGATGGTGAAGAAGTAATTATTTATTGCCCGGAATCCAGGCTGGCACCGGCCACCCAGGAGCCTGTTCGCCGGGATATTCACGGTGATGAGGAGACGGTTGTTGTTGCAACTTCGGCTGAAGATATTCCTGCCAAAGGCTCTGTCTTTGATGACGTGCTCAAGAAACCGGCAGTCCCGGCTGAAAGCGTAAACCTCCAGCCAGAAGCTCAACTTCAGGAGCAGCATTTTACCATTCACTATGGCGCAACAGGTTATAGCTATGAGTCCATCATCAGCCCTTACCTTGAGGGCGCTAAAGCCATTGAAATTGAAGACCCCTATATCCGCCTGACTCACCAGATTCAGAATTTTGTTCGCTTTTGTGAAGCCGTTATTAAAACACCTTCAGTAAAAACCATTCGGTTAATCACCAGTTATGATGATGATACGGATGTTAAGGAAATGTCTGACCGGCTGGGCGAGCTTAAACAGAGCTTGCTTGAAATGGATATTGAGCTTGATCTGAAGGTCAATAAACATATGCATGATCGGGAAATTCGAATCGACAATGGCTGGATCATCAAGATTGGACGGGGTCTGGATTTCTTCCAGAAACCCGATAGCTGGTTCAGTGTTGGAACCAATGATCTGATGCTGAGGAAGTGCCTGGAAACAAAGGTTGACATATTCAAAAACAGCTAAGTATCCACCGTAAAAACCGAATTTGATCAGGTGGCATGTAGTAGCTCAAAACCGATCTGACATTTACTGATATTATAAACAGTGTCTGTCAGATCGAGTCTGGCTGGAATCAAACATCCATTTCATACTGTAGCAACTCTGGTGCCATACCAATCACTTTCCTATCAACAACAAGGGCTCTACTCCCACCAGAGACTATCTCTCCTTCAACAACAACTATCGAGCCATCCCGCAACTGTGCTTGACTGGTACCATTGCCATTATTGGCAATGATAGTAACGATAGTACGATTACCGGATGGTAATAGAGCTTTGAACCGCAGCCAGATATTGGCAGCCCCCATCAGTAATGACGCTCCAATTCTACTCGCTGTAGTACTTTACCCTTCCCTCCGCCTGCTGCACTGATAGACACTGAAAGACACAACCCATACCAAATTTCACCTGTCTCTATGACTTCTACCAACTTACCCGGCAAAATAAGCCCAGGTGCATTTCCTACCGACATAAGAGGCAACTCCAGCGTCACAATCGCCTGATTCCCACCTTTGGACAATTCATTCCGTCCTCGCTCACTATTTATCCCCACATCGACCAGCCAGTCGTCATAAATATCCGGAGCCGGTTCATTACCTGCTGCCCCTTGGCGCCTGACATTTACTGAAACTCCAGCATAAATCCCAGACACATAAACAGCATTGTAATGAGGCTCCGGCTTCCATTGGGCTGACAGGCTAACGACCATGCTCTCGGGGATAATGTGTTGCGTGATCGCGGTTTCTGGTTGCCAATCCCACGGGCTTTGCGAATAGCGAGGTTGGACGGTGAGCACATCTTCTGCCGCTGATGGGATAACAACCGCTCCAGCGGTCGTTGCGATTCGTGCAATGACCTGCATGGGCGTGTGCTCAATGTAGGAAAAGGTGTTTTCCGGAAAGGTCCAGTCCGGGGTGACAAAGTCGCCCTCGTTCGGCCACTCCAGAGTAAAACCCGTGTTTTCAAGTTGCTGAATTGCTGCCTGCTTGGCATTAATAGGAGCGCTCTCACTATGGGATCGAAGAGGCGCGTAAGGTGCTGCCAGCAACTTCGTTCTGCTCTCGCCATGAATCCGGTAACGCTCCCGGTTGAAACTACGGTTGGCCTCATAGCGCTCAACGATAAACACCCAACGCCAGCCGTTAATGGTGACTTCAATTTCCTTCGGACCGTTCTGATCTGGCGCTACCCGGTTAAGACTGGCACGATTATTGATCTGTGCTGACAGCTGCCAGGTGAAACTGTCGATATCGAGTTCAATGGCCAGTTGAGTGACATCCAGTGGTTGCTGATCTGGCAGCGTGACAACACTGATGGTGTTCATGATAAGCCAAGTATCCTTGTCAGCGGGTCGTTCAGGAGTAGCGGGCTTTGTAGGGTCGGTTGGAACTGTGGGATCAACAGGATCAATATTGGCCGCAAACCGGATACTGTAATCCGCATCGCACCGTTGCTGGCTCTGCCCTGCTCCCCATGGCAACTGCCAGGCAGGATTGTACTGCCCGGCCAAATCCCACGGCGACTGGATGCTGCTATTACGTGGCCTGCTCGCCTTTGATGTGACTGTTGCACCAAACGCAAACCAGACAGATTCATTATGGGCTGGCGTGTAGCGTGCACCCTGAAACACAAATGCCAGACGAGCCGGCTCTGGCATATACGTCTTTGGCTCAATTTCCCCCGACAAGTGCTCTTGTACCCGATACCAGCCACCGCCATGCTGTTGATCCTTGCCTGGTGGATTCCCCCACCATATGCCGCTGCTGATCTCATATGCAGTAATGCTGTCATCCCAACTTGCATAGGTAGGCACAGCGTCTTTGGCTGGCACATCTCCCCAAATGCCTGCAGCAACAGACTCATAACGGTGACCATGTTCCCATGCCAGAACAGAATCTGTTTCTTTGCCGGGGATCCTTCCCCAGAGTGAGTGCAACTCAGGGTCAAGCTTTTTACTCGCCACGTGTTGTCGAAGCTGTACAAAGCTTTCTTTCTGATTAGCAGGACGCCAACCAATATCTGTGCCCTGTTGTTTATCAACTGCGGGTTCCCAGCGCGCCTGGCATTGTCGTGTTATCGATGGTACTACCGGCCAGCTGGCAGGCGAGGGCTTGACTGGCTCACCGAACGCTACATCCAGTGAAATGCCTGCCCCATCCGGCACTGAATAATCATGACTACCATCCAGTGCCAGACTCGCAGGATCCGGAATGTAATCAGCCATCGCCATTGCTGTTTCTTACAGCCGGCAGCAAAGGTCCATGGACTATGGCCTGATAGAAAGGACGTGCTTTGAAGACAGCGGTTCCCACCAGTCCGGTGTTGGTGCTGCCGTTATCCACCCACCATTCCGGCTCCGATGAGCCTGATATCCCTTCCGCCAGACACTCGTAGACGAAGCCTGCAAACCTTCCTGTTGTGGGGTGAATCACATCACCCACAATGTAACGGGTGTTTGATTGCCATGTATCGCCATAGTCATCCATAGCAAGCACCAGTACCGGTTCAGCAAAGCCGTTCAGGTCAATCTCGAAACGGCCATCTGCTCCACTCTGACAGCTCGCGATAATTGTACGCTCCGGCAATTGACCTTGCCGTTGCTGCAAGCGGTATGAGACGACCACAATCTCTTTTTCTGCCGGTTCGTCGTTCAAGGACACCGTGCCACTGACAAAGGTCTGCGCCGCATCTGGTGATGGTACATCAAGCACCACATTGCCGGCAGCCGGTGCGTCATACCCGCCTTGTACTGACAATACCAGTGCGTTCGAGTTTGGAATGTAACTGCCCATCAGCCAAGAATCCTTTTCGGCGTGACCGGTCCGTGCAATATGGGTTGGCGGAGTTTAAGGGCTTCAAAGATGGTTGTACCGCTGGCCAGCTGGTCGGTCGGCCAAGGATCGACAGGAAGTGTTGCCTCCGTGGTACCAGCCTGAATACAGATATAGCGATAGCCATTGGGTGTTTGGGGATGGGTAATCGCACCAATACTGTAAGCCGTGTCAGCCTTCAGCAGGCTACCGTACTCATCAAAGGCATACACCAGAATCCCATCGGTGTAGGGGCTGGTGACCAGCTCAAAGCTGCCATCGCCTGCGCTGTCGAGCTGTGCGATCAGTTCATGGCGCTGCATGGTCACCGCCCGCACTGTTCTCGGTACAGGGCTGCCGTCGACTAATGTGGTACCCAGCACATGGGTATAGCGACTGTAGTCGCCAGTCTGAGGGATCAGAGATGGAACACTACCTGCAGTCAGATTCCAGAGGGCGGGATCCAGATTGACGTATTCCGCTGGATCATAAATATCGCTGATCAGGACACCATCGTTGTTATTGGGATCACGATCCATGGCCACATAACAGCCGCTGGTATCAAAGCCTCCCTGGTTGGCGATGTGCTTGAGCGTTGCCAGACCACTGAGTACGACGTTCTGATAGAAAGGCTGTCCCTGTGGCCAATCACGAGACAGGTAAACATCACTGTTATGCTGCCAGTGAACCCGCACATTCTGTAGTACCGCCCCGTTATAGCAAGTCTGGTGCAGCCCGGTGGTAAGACCACTGGCAATGTAGAACTCAATATTGCGAATATCGCCATAGCCCCAAAAGTGCCAGTAATTACCACAGGTCATGTTGATGACCTTGTGGCCCTTGCCGTCCAGATGGAAACTGCCGCCATTGTCGTTTTGACTGAGATAGCGGCCATCCATATCCAGATCAGTAGTCAGCTCGTAGTAATAGTTCTCCGAGTGATGCCAGACAGCCTCAAAGTCTTCCGGTGTCTGGATCAGGAAAGGATTGATCTGACTGCCATTGCCGATTGCCAGCGTTGCCATCAGTCTGCGTCCCCCCGAATCTGCAGGGTGAAACGGTCATCGTCCGTAGTGCCTTGTCCTGATAAAACGGTTCGCACCAGCCAACAGGGAGCCAATGCACCAGTGGTGTTAAAGCGCAGTACATTACCGCTACTCCAGCCGGTACCCCAGCCGTCAAAGCGGATAATGAAATACGGGACATGGGTTTCCGGGTTCAGGGGTACGCAATCGCTGCTGGTAGAACCGCTCGCGATAATGCCGAGGTTTTCTTCCACTACCTGAAAAGTACTGCTGCTGGTGAAGATGATCGCCCAGTGGCCATCTACCGCACCTTTGTTGCTGACCTCGATGGGATAGTTGATCAGGTTGTACTGCGCCGTTGTGTCGTCCCCGATGCGATGGTTACTCCAGTTGGGCTCACCACTGTCCCAGGTGCGTTGAGTAAACTCGTCGTGTACCCGGGATTGAAGGTCACCATATACGACGGCGCTGCTTACCAGCGTTTCATCTGCCGGAAAATCCCACGCCAACGGGGTGGCCAAACTGAGATCTCCACTGATCTGCACATCGCGGACCAATGCCATCTGTTCAATACGGTCATGTATGGTGAGCGTACCGGCCAGATCGTTTACAAAGGTGACGGTGCCGGTTTCCAGGTCCACAGCGTAATCCGCACTATTGATGGGAGTACCGGAGTCGTCCGTTACCGTGATT